>QQUB01000627.1 GCA_008501835.1 Bacteroidota bacterium | reverse complement strand
AATGGTACGACTTTGTCGATTGATGATGGAAACTCAGTTGATCTTTCTCCGCTGCAAGACGGAGTGAACGATGCAGATGCTAACCCAACGAATGAGTTACAGACGATTTCCAAAACGGGTAATACGGTTACTTTGTCCAATGGTGGTGGTTCCTTTACAGACGAGACCAACGATGCCGACGCAGATCCACAAAACGAGCTTCAGACGATCAGTTTGAATGGTACACTGGTCACCTTATCCAACGGCGGAGGCAGTTTCAATTTACCAGCAGGTACGACAGATACAGATGATCAACACCTGACCCTGAGCGGTACGACTTTATCCATTGATGATGGTAATTCAGTTGATCTTTCACCACTGCAGGATGGGGTTAATGATGCTGATGCTGATCCAGCTAACGAGTTACAGACCATCCACAAAAGCGGAGACTTCATCGTATTGACCAATGGTGGCCAGGTCGAGGATGCCGTGGACGATGCGGATGCCGATCCAATGAATGAAATCCAGAATTTGTCACTCAACGGAAACTCCCTCGAGATTTCAGGAGGTAATACGGTTGACCTCACAAGCATTGCCTCAAGTCCGGTATGGGATACCAATGGTACTGGAATCAATTACAACACAGGAAAAGTTGGTATCGGAACCAACTCACCTACTTCGGCATTGCATATCGAAGGAGATGTAAGTAATGAAATCCTGGTAAAATCAAATGGCACCGGAAATTCCTATTTGACATTAAAAACGGATGAAAGCAATTTGAGTTACCTGCAGTTTACTCAAGCAGATGCAACAAATCCGGTAACCTTCAATGATGGTACTCCGGTCGCAGGAATGGGAATTATTAACACTGGTGTAAGTTCAGAAGGAATGATCCTTGCCACCAATAGTTTTAAACCCATAAAATTCCTCACAGGTGCAACTGCCAGAATGATCCTTGATCAGGATGGAAATCTTGGAATTGGAACAAACTCCCCAGCCGAATTACTTCACATAAAAGGAACTGATTTCCCAAAAGCCATAGTGGAAGCGACGGGAGATGACAATACGCCTTTTATGACCCTGAAAACGGATGATGGCCTTTATAGTGAATTTGGTTTGGAGTTGGGAGACACGAGTACGGTTGCAACTTATAATGATGGGACACCATTGGCCGGAACGGCATCATTACTTGCAGGTGTGGATACCAGACGATTGGTGCTTAATGCTTCCAATGGTCCCATCCATTTTATGAGCGGTTATGAAACCAAAATGTTTCTGAATAACCTCGGACAACTCGGATTAGGAACTACTTCTCCGGAACGTGAATTTCATTTGAAAGGAGGCCCGGCCCGGGTTATGTTGGATGCATTTGGAAACAATAATGAAGCCGGGGTGCGCCTGAGAAGGAATTTTGACATCCTTGGATACAACTACTTCAATTTTGAGCTTCACCCTGATCAAACGGTGATATCCTTTGCCGATGGAACTTCATGGAGTAATGCCGCAATCCTTGATGCAGGGCTTAACACCAACAGACTGGCCATCAACAGTGAAGGTGGACCTTTGCAACTGCTCACTTCCGGCCATACCAGAATGTACTTTGACAACAATGGAAAAGCCGGTATAGGGACCATGTCTCCTCAGTCGACCTTACACCTTCAGGGTGGTACTGTTGAGGAGTCACTACTCAGACTGGAAGGACCAAGCCCGTGGATGGGATTTTATGATAATGGAAATCTGAAAGGGTATGTTTGGTATTCCAATGTGGATAATCGGATAGCTTTGGCCAACAAGGAACAGGGAGACATAACCTTCGATATTGACTATTCTACCCGAATGACATTGAATAGCGATGGGAATCTCGGTATCGGTACAACCTCTCCTGATACGAAATTGCATGTTGCAGGAGATATTAAGATCGATGACAGTACCCCGGGGCTTCAGTTCTTCGATGGCAATGACTGGCATGGCTATATGTATTCCGATTTGACAGACATGATCATTGGAAATATTCACGACAGTGATATCCTGTTCCAGACTAATGCTCTTACCAGGGGCAGGTTGGGCAAAGAAGGATTGGAATTACATAATCTTTCCTATCGCCTGGATCTGAAAAATACCAATAGTACAGGGCCGATCATTCGCGCCACCTATACGGATAGTCCGACCAACATGCGTGTGGCGACAACCGGACTGGCTATTTCTCCAATGGGTACCGTTGATGCCGGAAACTATCCACTGCGTGTGGTGGAATCAGGAGTTTACGGTTTTAATCTTTTTAACGGAAGCTCTGAATCTGATTGGGAATTGTATGTGACCACTGGTGGTAACCTAAGCTTGTATGCAGATGACAGCTACAGAGGTGCTTTCGATGGTACTTCAGGAGATTATACCAGTGTTTCCGATAAAAGATTAAAAACAAATATTCGTGGACTGGAATCAGCTTTGGAAAAAGTTTTACAACTGGAACCTTCCCGCTACGAATATATTGCAAACAACCCAACACAAAAGCAATCCATTGGATTCATAGCTCAGGATGTTCAGAAGTTATTTCCGGAACTTGTATTAGAAAGTAATAATGAACGTTCGGAAGGTATACTCTCTCTGAATTATGCAGGCTTCAGCGTCCTCGCTATCAAGGCGATCCAGGAGCAGCAGGAGATCATTGAAAACCAGCAACAGGAGATCGATGACCTCAAAGCAAGACTGGATAAGATAGAAGCATTGTTGAACAAGTAGGAAAGGCGCTCTCTTTGTTACTTGAGTATGTTGACAGGCGGTACAAGTACCGCCTGTTTTTTTTGAGTTGTGTAAAAACGCTATTTTCTAAAACATTATCGGAAACGATTTGTGGAAGGGTTGAAAAATAGCGTTTTTACACTTGAATGATTTTAAAGACATTAAACGTTCGGGGACTTTTTACACAACCTCGGAATTTAAACATGCTCTTAATTAGCATCACATTTTCATTGGATTTTTCTTCCATTAGAAGAAAGAGGTGTCGGATAATATTGGGTATATTGATTTATGAAAGCGGATAAAGCCATTTGGCGGGATGGGATGAGCGTATGGCGTTGAAGCTGGGAAGCTTCAACGAGCGGGTTTTTGTTTTTTTGGAAAGTATGTTTCGGCCATCAAGTTTTAACAAAAATCCAGTCTCAGAGAGACGGCATCTCATAGCATGGTACGCCAGTACCTTGCTACGAATTGAGAAAATCCAGTTCCATGGGAACGACACAATTAATTGATTATGATCCTAATTGTGCCGTTCCCATGGAACTGGGTTTATTTTGCTTTATTACAAGGCACTGGCGTGCCATGCAATAATATGCCATGCCTCTGGCATTGATTTTTCTAATTTGACCTCTGATGCCTAAAGCATACCGTCCAAAAAATAAAAAAGGTTGCTCGTTAAGGCTTGTAACTTTGACTGAGATATGCTTGTAGGACTTGTAGTTCGGGCGGAGCAGGAGATCAACTCTCCTCATCATAATAAAGCGTATAATACTTCAACCCTTTGGCTTCATCATACCCTTGAACGATCCGGCTTTCATTGCCATGGACGTAGACGTGAAAGTTTTTATCAAGTTTGATCACACTGCGAAAACGTCGTTTTACATCCTTGAAAGCATTATTGGAAATCTCAAAAGTATCTGCGACAGGAATGTCAGTTTCCTTGGTGTAATTTTCTTTATAGGACTTGAAGGTTGCTGCGGTATCCGGATTGGAAAATACTTCTGTCTGGAAGCTGTCGGTGTCGAAAAATTCATTCTGGGAGAAATAGGCAATGGTGTTGTTCTTAACTTCGATCTGTTCATTGGTGCTGATCTCGTCATTGGTTTCGGCGAAATGGCGCGCCATGTCCAGGAAGTTTTGAGTGAAGTGGTAATTATCTTCCCGCTGTTTGATGTTCAGGAATGATGTTTTCCAGTATTCCGCCTCCTTTGATTTGGTGTCAACGATACTGACCAGGTAGCCTTCTGTTTTTTCGGTATTAAAAATAATACAGCCCTTGTCCAGTTTGTTTATGTTGACACCTGTATGAAAATCAATCTCGAAACCATCATCTTTTTCATCCACGCGGAGGTAGGTATCCTTGTTTTCCGTTTTGAAAAGGCCAATGGCATTCACCAATTCATCTTCCACCACGCAATCTTTCAGCATCACAACATAAAATTCACCACCGTTGATTTTCGGGTGGTTCGATTGTTCATACAAATGACGACTGATATTTTTCGATTGTTCCAGCAGTGAATCGGGTTGTTCAAAAATCTTTGCCGCAAAGGAATAGACTTCGTTTAGCTCGATATCCGTACTGTGGGAGAAATTATAGAAAATTTCATTTTTGAAAGGCGAAAGGAAATATTTCAGCAACAGGTCTTTCATTAACTCACTGCCTAAATTCAATTCCTGTTCGGAGAATTTAATGCCTTCCTCTCTGGACTTGTTTCCAACTTTATGAACAAAAGTTCTTCCTAACCTTACATCTGAAAAATTGATCATTCCTGCTTGTTTTACCACATAGCCATAAAGTCATAAAGTACTATGTTTACTATGTGACTATGTGTTTAAAATTAAAGTTCTGCTTTCAAAAATCGCCCTGTATGACTGGTTTTATGTTTAGCGACCTTCTCTGGTGTGCCTTCACAAACAATTGTCCCTCCTCCACTACCACCTTCTGGCCCGATGTCGATAATATAATCTGCTACTTTGATGACATCCATGTTGTGCTCGATGACGACAATGGTATTTCCTTTTTCCACCAATTTGTTCAGAACGTTCAACAAATGCCGGATATCTTCAAAGTGCAATCCGGTAGTTGGTTCGTCAAGAATATAAATGGTATTGCCGGTGTCTCGTTTGGATAATTCTTCCGCCAACTTGACCCTTTGGGCTTCCCCGCCGGAAAGGGTAGTAGCTTGTTGACCTAAAGTGATATATCCCAAGCCGACGTCGTTTAGCGTTTTAACTCTCCGATAGATTTTCGGAATTGGTTTGAAAAATTCCACGGCTTCTTCCACCGTCATATCCAGCACGTCACTGATGGATTTTCCTTTGTACAAAACCTCACGGGTTTCGCGGTTGTACCGAAGGCCCATACATTTTTCACAATGGACATAAACATCCGGAAGG
>QQUB01000403.1 GCA_008501835.1 Bacteroidota bacterium | reverse complement strand
TTGGTTTGAAAAATTCCACGGCTTCTTCCACCGTCATATCCAGCACGTCACTGATGGATTTTCCTTTGTACAAAACCTCACGGGTTTCGCGGTTGTACCGAAGGCCCATACATTTTTCACAATGGATATAAACATCCGGAAGGAAATTCATCTCGATCACCCGCATACCGGAACCGTGGCATTCTTCGCATCGTCCGCCTTTAACGTTGAAGGAAAATCTGCCGGGTTTATAACCACGTATTTTAGACTCGGGAAGTTCTGAAAATAATTTTCGGATATCTGTAAACAAACCTGTATAAGTTGCTGGGTTTGACCTAGGAGTTCTGCCGATTGGAGATTGATCGATCTCAATGACCTTGTCCAGGTGTTCCAGTCCCTCAATGGATTTGAATTTTAAAGGTTTGCCAAGACTTTTGTGGAATTGTCTTCTCAGGATCGGGTAGAGGGTTTCATTGATCAGGGATGATTTTCCGCTGCCGGATACTCCGGTTACACAAACAAAAACACCCAGTGGGATCTTGAGATTTACATTTTTCAAGTTATGACCAATAGCTCCCTTTAATCTGAGGTGTTTGCCATTACTTTTTCGCCTTTTTTTCGGGATCTCAATGGCTTTTTTATTGGTCAGGTAGTCTGCTGTCAGTGTGTGGACCTTTTTCAGAAAATCCTTAGGAATTCCGGTTCCAACTAATTCCCCACCATGCTTTCCAGCTCCGGGGCCAAGGTCTATCAAATAGTCTGAAGCCAGCATAATGTCTTTGTCATGTTCAACGACAATCACCGAGTTCCCTATAGAGGAAAGTTCTTTGAGGGCTTCAATAAGTTTTTGATTATCTCTTTGGTGCAAACCGATACTGGGTTCGTCGAGGATGTAGGTGACTCCTGTAAGCTGTGAACCGATCTGAGTGGCCAGTCTGATACGTTGCGCTTCCCCACCGGAAAGCGTTCTCGCCGGACGGTCAAGGGCAAGATATGTCAGGCCGACATGAAGCAAAAACCGCAATCGGAACCGGATCTCCTTCAGGATCTCCGTAGCAATGACCAGTTGTCGGTCAGACAGATGATTTTCAATGTCCTCCATCCACTCGTTGAGTTGTACCAGGTCCATAGCGGCCAGATCTGCAATATTATTGCCGTTGAGTTTGAAGTGCAAGGCTTCCTGTTTGAGCCTTTGTCCTTCACATTCCGGGCATTTGTCGATCATCATGAAATCCTCTGCCCAGCCGCGAATTTTTTCAGACGTAGAGTTTTTATACCAGCGAGTCAGCATTTTGATAAGACCCTGCTCGGCCAGATCATAGGAATAATCATTGTGTGGGTTGATCCTGATGTTGAAAGTGTCATCCCCACCATGTAAGATTGTTTCAAGAGCCTTTTTCGGGATTTCCTTAACAGGAGTTGAAAAACTGAATTTATATTTTTTAGCGATCGCCCGGAGTTGTTTAAAGGTGAGGTTGTCGCGTACTTCTCCGAAAGGTGCGATTCCTTTTTGGTTAATGCTTTTGCTGTCATCCGGGATCACTTTTTCCATATCAACTGTGTTGACTTTTCCCAGTCCTTTACAGGTTGGACAATAGCCGTAGGGTGAGTTGAAAGAAAAGGTATTGGGAGAAGGCTCATCATAGGAAATGCCGGATTCCGGGTCCATCAGGTGTTTACTGAAGGTGGAAACTTCTTCGGTTTCATAGTCTAAAACCAACAAAAGGCCATTACCTAATTTGAGTGATGCTTCCACCGATTCATTAAAACGATCATTGTGTTTAGGATCCATTTTAAGCCGGTCTACTACAACTTCGATGTCGTGAACTTTGTAGCGGTCAAGTTGCATGCCCGGAGTGATCTCCACTATTTCACCATCTACTCTAACCCGTGCGTAGCCCTGCTTTCTGGTATATTCGAAAAGCTCGCGATAATGTCCCTTTCGTCCTTTTACCAAAGGAGCTAGCAAGGCAATTTTACGACCAGCGTACTGCGTCAGGATATGGTCTTTCATTTGAGCTTCGGTGTATTTGACCATTTTTTCACCAGTTACATGGGAGTAGGCTTCACCGGCTCTGGCAAATAACAAACGAAGGAAATCATAAACTTCAGTTACAGTGCCGACGGTAGAACGAGGGTTCCTTCCGGTAGTTTTTTGTTCTATCGAAATGACGGGACTCAAACCGGTGATCTTCTCTACATCCGGCCGCTCCATTTCTCCAATAAACTGGCGGGCATAAGCAGAGAAGGTTTCCATATAACGGCGCTGTCCTTCTGCAAAGATGGTATCGAAAGCCAGGGAAGATTTTCCGCTGCCGCTGATCCCGGTAATGACTACCAGCTGGTTCCGGGGTATCTGAAGATCCAGGTCTTTGAGGTTGTGTACCCGGGCACCGATGACTTCGATGAAATCTTCAGAAAAACCATTGAGATCGGGTGTATTGTCTTTTGTCATGAATCCCTTTTGCGTTTATTGCTGAACAAAATACGAACGGCACTTGTTTTAAATTTGGAGCACGAAAAGCAAAAATAACAATTTTTTGTTTTAAATTCTATCCTGGATTTATTGTCTTCTCCTTTACGTTTTTTCTGTTGAACAAACCTTTTTGAGCATGTTTGCTGTTTTGTATGTAATTTGATGAAACAGCTAATGAAAACCAGGACCTGTAAGTATAAACTCAGGTGTTATGAAACTGAAACTATTTCTGCTAAGTTTATTTTGCTCGATAAACCTGGTGCTGTTGACGGCCCAGGAACCCTTTACCTGTGAAGGGCAATACTTTCTTAGTCTTTCTCCAACCGTAACCAGTAATTCCGGTCTTTATTTAGTGGAGATCGACCCGGTATCGGGTAATACCGTTTTTGATCCTATTGCTACCTCTGTTGGTGCTACCGTTAATGCTATGGGGTACCGAAGTACCGATAATTTTATTTACGGAGTGCATCCGATCAATTTGAATCTTTACCGGTTGGGGCAGGATGGTGTGGCAGAATTTTTAGGTGTTCCTCAGGGGATTATTACCAATGGATTTGCCTATTATGCAGGTGACATTACTCCTGATGGGAATTATCTTGTTTTGCTGGGACAATCAAATTTTAACGGACTAGCGGGATACCTGGCCTTTGTTGATCTCAATCATCCCAATTATCAGGTGACATCAATGGAGTTGATTAATCCTCTTTCAGGTATTTACGATATAGCGTTTGATCCATTTACCGGAGACCTGTACGGTTTTAGTACCGGAGATGCCCGATTAGTCAAGATAGATCCGGCCACTGCAACAATTACCAGTGGTTTTCCCCCTCAGCCCCAGGTGAACCAGGTTGGAGCCGTTTTTTTTGATGTTTTTGGTAATTTGTTTGGATACGGTACCATCAATGATCAACCAACTTTGGTGGGTATTGACAAAGAATCAGGCCTTATGACTTCACTGGCCAACGGTCCTCCGTCCGGGGGAGAGGATGGTTGTTCCTGCCCTTATACCATTGATCTTCAAAAAACAGTGTCAACAGATGTTGCTCTGCCTTGTACAGAAGTGATCTACACCTTTATCATTTCCAATGGTTCCGGAGTTTTACAGACAGGACTCCAGTTAACAGATGTACTGCCGGAAGAATTTGAAGTTTTAGAGATTCTTTCCAATCCATTTGGAGGGATTGAATCCATAAACGATCATGTTTTTGATATCAGTGGAATGAGTGTTCCGCCGGGAATTGACAGTGTTCAGGTTTTAGTGGAGATTGGGCAGGAAGCTTTGGGTGAATACCAGAATCAGGCTGTTTTGACCGGATTGCCGGCTTCTTTACAGGATGTCGTCTTTTCCGATTATCCTGAAACAGTCATCTCCCCTGACAGCACGCCTATATTTATTGAACCACTGGATATCACTTTCATAGAGGAAGAATATTACATCTGCCCGGGAGATTTTGAAGTTTTGGATGCCTCTCTGTATGGAGTCAGTTATTTATGGAATGATGGTTCAGAGTTTCCGATAAAGGTATTGGAAGAACCGGGAGATTATTCGGTAACTGTAACGTCTGGTTGTGATCAGGTTGTCGCTAATTTTTCGGTAATCCAGGAGCTGGAATATGCTTACCTGGATGAGCAGTATTACATATGTGAAGATGAACCTATTGTGCTGGACGTTTCCGAATATGGGGACATTTTTCTCTGGGATAATGGTTCTGAAGAACCTCAAAAAATTGTGAATGATGTTGGTATGCATGCAGTAACGGTTTACGATGGCTGTGATGTTTCCATTATCGACTTTGAAATATTAATGGAAGACTTTTTTGTGGATATCATTCCAGAAAGCATACAAATCGACCTGGGGAATTCCACGCCCATAAATGCAGTTTATTATGCCGGCGATGCTCCGGTAACTTTCAGCTGGGTTGATCCGTTGGAAGGAACACTTTCTTGTCAGGACTGTTTGGATAATGTGGCTTCACCATTGGATGATGTGATTTATACCCTTATGATGTCCGTTGAGAATGGATGTGTCTACCTGGATTCCGTGGAAGTTGATGTGAGGAAAGATCGCGCAGTTTTTATTCCAAATGCCATTAGTCCGAATGGAGATGGCGTAAATGAATACTTCTATGTGCAAAGTAAGTTGAACAATGTGGAAGTGAGTAAGATGAGCATTTTCGATCGTTGGGGTAATCTGGTCTTCATGACTGAAGACATTCCCGTAAATCAGGAGAGTGTGGGCTGGGATGCTCGCTATAATGGCGAGCCCGTACAGAGTGGGGTTTTTGTTTATTTAATTGAATTGAAATTTGTAGATGGATTTGTGAGGCAGAGAACGGGTGATGTGACGGTTGTTAGGTAGTCTTTGGTTGCAAGTTTCTAGTTACTGGTTTCTGGGCGAATTTCTACCAGAAACCAGTAACTAGAAACCAGTAACCAAATCAATCCTCAATATCCAAAACCTCATCAATCCTTGCCAGCACATCTCTGTAATGGAACTGGGTAGGTTCGTGGGAAGCTCTGGAGGCTGCTTTTGCCAGTTTTCCCCTCAGCTTCATCAGTGAACCACGGGCAGCCGATTTGATATCGGAAACAGCCATGTTGTTTTTCTCATCTTTTATCAGCTTGAACATCAGTTCGACGTGGGCCTTCTGAAGGTTTCGGCGATAAACATCCACTTTGGCATTTGAATTCACTTCCGACCAAATACCATTTTGTACATCTCTGAAAAGATCGAGCAATGCATAACTGTTTTTAGCCATGGCTTCTGCTTCGATCAGTCGCTTCATACGGTTTGGCTCAAATAACTGATTCAGGGTGGACCTTTGCAGTCCTCCAATCCTGTCGATGATGCTCGTGCCTCCAATGCGTTGGAGAATCTCCGGTTCAATCAACCACTCAGGAGTTTGAAAAAGTTGAGTATTGATAAACCGTACGGCCTCCCGTTGCTTTTTCGCCGAAACAGAGGTGAATACCACGCCTTCTTCATCAGCTGTTTTGCGGTATTCATAAACACCACCTACATTGGTTCTTACATGGCGCATATATCTGCCCAATTGAGAATATACATTGCCGTACATTTCCGCCAGCTGGGAGAAATCTTTTCCATCCTGACTGGACCACTCTACCAGTTCAGGTACCATACGTTTCAGGTTGTTGATACCCATTTTACTGGCATAAACAGCATCATCTCCAAGGTCTTCTGTTTGAGAGGTTGGATCCGCCGGGTTGCCCCGCTGTTGTCCATAGCGGTAGATTGGATTCCCCGCTTTTTCCTTTACCCATTCATTGAGGGTGGCCGCTTCGTCATCGGCTGATTTTACATCAGGTAACAGTTTATAACCATAATAAATCGACCAGTCGTCATAATCGCCAATCCCGGGATAAAAGTTTGTCACTCCGTCCTCTGGTTGGGCTATGTAATTAAAACGAGCATAATCCATGATGGAAGGAGCTGTACCGTGGCTGTCTGTGAAGGTTTTGCTTCTAAGAGAGTCCACTGGGTATGCAACTGATGACCCCATATTGTGTGGTAGTCCAAGCGTATGTCCTACTTCATGAGCAGAAACGAATCGGATGAGTTGTCCCATCACTTCATCATCAAAATCAACAGCTCTTGCTGCGGGGTTGCATGCTGCAGTTTGGATCAGGAACCAGTTTCTCAGCAGGCTCATTACATTATGGTACCAGATGATATCACTTTCGATGATCTCTCCGGTTCTTGGGTCGTGAACATGTGGTCCCATGGCATTTTGGATCTCCGTTGTTACATACCGTAAAACGGAATACCGGACGTCTTCCGGACTCCAACCCGGATTCTCTTCTTTGGTTGGTGCTTCTTTACCAATGATGGCATTTTTGAAGCCAGCTTTTTCAAAACTGGCCTGCCAGTCATTGACACCCTGGATAAGATATGGAACCCATTTTTTGGGTGTGGCCGGGTCGATGTAATAAACAATGGGCTTTACAGGTTCGACTAATTCTCCGCGGAAGTAGGCTTCAGGATCTTTCGGTTCCAGACGCCATTTGGTGATGTATCTGCGTTTGGCTGCGCGTTGTTCTTCAACCCCATAATCTGTCTGCTGAATGGAAAAATAGCCAACCCGTGCATCGTAATACCTCGGAACCATAGGTTCTTTTGGTAATCGGATAAAGGATTGGTTCATTCCTACAGACAAAGTTTGTGTAACCTGATTGTCCGGTAATTTTTTCCCTTTATAGGTGAGTACGTGCCTTACCTCTACGTTGTCCGGGAAAGCTGTCATATATTCGATGAAACTACGTTTTTTATCCAGACCGCTTATTTGAAAATTTTTCCTTTGTTGTTCACTCAAAGCGCCAATCATGGCTATATCGGTGGTGAAAAACGGTGTGGCATCAATGACATATGATGTACTGTCTTTCGAAGGTGTTTTGATGTTAAAAACCTGTATCACCGGTTCAAAATTGTTATTTTTCACTGACTGGTAAATAGGTTTCTCAAAACTGGCGACGCTGTTGTAAGATACCGATCGCAAAACGAGGGTGTTGTCTTTCTTTTGCCAACGAATAATCTGTTGGGGCCGGGAACGCATCCCGGCGCCACCGAAGTTTAGGTTTTTCACATGGCCTGAAATACGGCTCACTACCAGCAGTTCTTCCTCAAGCAAATCCTCTTTAATTTCAAAATAATAGGCATTGTCTACCTGATGAACATCAAAAAGACCTTTTTGAGTGGTAGCTTTATCGGAAATCAATTCGTCGTAGGGATGTTTTTCCTCTTTTTCTTCTTTTTCTTTTTCTCCTTCTTTTTCTGTTGTTTCCTGTGAAAGAAGTAAAACGGGTGAAATAAAAAGTAAAAAGCAAATCGTCAGGAACGATCTCAAGTGAATGGATTTGTGAATCATTTTCTCGGATTTTATTGTTGTAGCTTGAATTTGTATAATCTGGTTCCATCTTCATTTTCCTCATAGCCATCGAAATACCAGCCTTTGCTATCAAGAATGGCTTTGCCAATAATGCCAACAGCCAGTTCTCTTTTAGCCTTTCTTCCCCTGACCATCAGCTCTTCTTTCAGTTCTAATCTGAATTCTTTAATATCCCCCTGGTAAGCCTCAATATACATTATAGCATCTTCAGCAGATTCAGCAGCCTGAATATGTTCGGGTATGTTTTGACCACAGGCAAAGAACAGTAATGAGATAAAAATGAGTTTTTTCATGTTTTGTTTTAATTTTTTAATGACGAAGTGACATAAGGGCTCAAGGGCATAAGGAGTAGCAATTGAATTATTCCTTTAAAACCCTCCACCGTAAACCGTCTACCGTAAGCCGTCCACCGTAAGCCGTCTACCGTAAGCCGTCTACCGTAAACCGTTCACCGTCCTATATTTTCTCTTTTTCTCCTACATTGATCAATTGGGTGGCTAAAATGGAAATTATACAATAGGCAAGGAAATAGTGAAATCCCTCGTGTAACTGGGCATGGATATTGTCATCGGATTTAGTGGCCAGGAATGCAAGTAATACTCCTACAACAAACACGTCGGCCATAGACCACTTGCTGATGGTGGCGACAAACCAGTGCAGCAAAGTACGGTTTTTTATTTGTTTAAAAAACAGAACGACCAACAAAGTGAGGGCCTTGAATATCGGGACCAGTACACTGAACAGTAAAATGAGGTTGGCAACGAGATTATTATCATTCTCCCAAAGGGTACGGATGGTCTTCATGATGCTTTGAGTGCTGTCGTGAAGGCCAATTTCTCCAATGATGGGAATTTTAGCACCGACATAAATGCTCAGGATCGGTAAAGTCAATCCGGGATAAAGACAGATCAGGGAAATGATAATCAGTATAACCGCTACAATGTTTCTGGGTGTCATGTCCGATTTTTTGAACAAATATATGAATTTAGGCTAAGGCCAATACTAAGGCGGAGGTGGAGGGGTACCGGTAATGATTTTTTTACCCGAAACGTTTATTTCTTTTTGGTGACCCTCAGTAGGGGGATTTTTTGTTCTTGTTCCGACGATTCTATCAATGTTTTCAACCTACGTTGCCGGGTATCTTCCCGTTTGGCACTCATCACCCAGTGGATAGAAGATTTTTTATAGGATGGAGCCAGTTTTTCACTGAAATAAGTCCAGGCTTTTGGGTGTTTCTTGAACTGCTCTTCATATGCCTTATCCAGCCCTTTGACCTTTTGCTCAAATGAATAAACTTCAGACTTGCTTTCTTTCCGTTTTCCCCAGGCTTTTATTCCGGCTGGTCGCATTAGTCCTTTTTCGGTCAATACTTTTACTTTTTTGATATTTACAGCACTCCAAAAACTTGTCGGTCTTCTGGGCGTAAACCGGATCATATAACTATCCTTATCAAGTGATTTTCGCAATCCATCAATCCAACCGTAACATATAGCTTCATCCACAGATTCCGACCACGTGTAATTAGCTTTTCCGGAATTCTTCTTGTAATATCCGAGCCACAATACCTCTGCTTTGTCGTGGTTTTCTTTTAACCATTGTCGCCATTCGGCTGCGTTTTTGAAGAAAATGGGCTCCATAATAAGTCGTTTTGAAATTTTATATTTTAAAAATACTATTAATAGAATTAAAATTCTTATAAAAAGAAAAAATGTAAAATTTAAAATAAAAATAATTATCTTTGCACGAAGAAAATTTCAAAATGATGTAAATAAATTGTTGGAGCAACCCACGATTTACACTTCTTTCATGGCATTGAATTGACCGATCATTTTTGAAATATTGACTCGAGATCAAAAGTAATCATTTACTGGTCAGCTAATTTGGATTCTTCCCAGGCAATTAACAACTCTTAAATCATAATTTCTTCTTAACCCAAAGGTAACAATACAAAACTGTTTCTGATATAGGAAGGAGAATGGTATGCCTTCAGGTATTTCGGCATTTTGAAAAGTCGGGATGGAGATGGTATTCTTCCCTTATGAAATCATAGGGATCCCATTCTCATATGTTAAACCAAATTGGATTATGGCCAATTGGCCGGAGATATCTCTTCTATTACCCAAATCAATAACATGAATCCGCTTTTGTAACCAAAGTTGTTCGTCAACTGAAGGTACATGTATTCCATTTTTTAACTTAAACCACCTGTATTATGAAAGTTCTAAAACTGTGGCTCGTTCCTGTGTGCCTGTTATTGACCTGCGGGTCATTGTTACAGGCGCAGTTTCTGGAACGACAACTCATCTCACCTTTGGGGCATTTGAGCACGACCAATACCGTACATGTTTCAGGAACAGCCGGAGAATTAATTGTTTCCACTGTTTCGACTGGGTCCGTCACAGCTACTCAGGGATTTCAACAACCTAATATTGAAGATCTGGTTGGAACCTATGAATTGAGTGATTTGGCCATCCGGATAAGTGTTTTCCCCAACCCGGTGAGTAGCCTCCTGAACGTTGAATTCCTTACTGAAGAATCTGCGAATGTTACTATTGAATTGTATGATGTAGCGGGACAGCTTGTTTTTTATTCCCCCATGATCAATGTCCCTGAAAGACTAACCGAAGTTGTTGATTTTGCCCGATTTCCGACGGGGCAATATTTCCTGATAGTAAAAGATGACAAAAACAGGTTATTGAAAACCTTTAAAGTTCAGAAACATGGATAGGCATTGACTTGCCAGTGTAGCAATCAAGTTATCAACCAAAAAATTTAGAACATGAAAAAATTATATAAACTTCTGTGCTTTGTATTATTTATGCTAAGCGCATCTTTAGCTTTTGCCCAAAGTCCAAACGGTTTGAATTACCAGGCTGCAGCCAGGGATAATTCAGGCAATTTAATTACCAATACCTCTGTGGATGTGAAATTTACAGTTCTGCAGGGAGCAACTTCTGTTTATACCGAAACCATTTCAACCAGTACCAATGCATACGGTCTGGTTAATGTAGTAGTGGGAGATGGTTCCGCTTCTTTTGATGCCATTAACTGGGGAAGTGGAATTCATTCTATGAAGGTCGAACTAAGTGTCAATGGAGGGGCTTTTCAGGATCTGGGAACGACGCAGCTCAGGCCTGTACCCTATGCGGAATATGCCGAAGACCTTGTGAATAAAATCTGGAATGAAAATGGAAATAATATATACTTTGACAATGGGGATGTGGGCATTGGAACCACGAACCCTCAGGAAAAATTAGATGTGGACGGCAAATTAAGAGTGGTGGATGTTCCGCTGTATTTTGATGATGAACCTATCAGGATAGTGGTACATGATTCTCTGAATGATCAGGTTTTTAAATGGATACCTATTGACAGTCTGCAAGGCCCAGCCGGCCCTCCAGGCCCTCCAGGCCCTCCAGGTCCTCCAGGTCCTGCCGGCCCCGTTGGTCCCGCTGGTCCTGTTGGCCCTGTTGGCCCCGCTGGTCCTCCCGGGCCTGTTGGTCCCGCTGGCCCTGCAGGTCCTGCCGGCCCACCAGGTCCCCAAGGCCCTCCAGGTGAAATTGGCGTTCCGGGTGAAGATCTTGTTGTAAGGGATAGTGATGGGAATATTGTATTCAGTGTTGATGCGGAAACGGGAATTTCCGATCACTGGGGAACCGAATATTTCTGGGAAGGAATCGTAAATGCTGAAGGCTACGAAGGATATGGTCCTATTATCCTTTATGATGCTGATGGTAACCCTGTCTTTTGGGTAGACGAAGAAGGCAACTCCTATCACGGTGGCGTTGAGGAATTTGCCGGTGGTTTATTTGTTCCGTTGGAGAATGGCGGCCAGGCACAAATAGGCCCTGAGGGAATAACTATTTTTGATGCCGATGGCAATGTGGTGTTTGATGTGGACGAAGATGGGAACTCTTATCATGCAGGTAATGAGACCTTTGCTGGCGGAATAACCGTTCCCCTGGATGGCGGTGGCTATTTTGAAGTGACTCCGGAAGGTGGAGTCAATATTTATGACGCGGATGGAAACCTTGTATTTGGAGTGGACGAGGATGGTAATTCCTATCACGCCGGAGTGGAAGTCTTCTCCGGGGGTGTATTAGTTCCACTCGATAATGGAGGAGTAATTGATCTGAATCCAAGTGGCGGTATAACCGTATATGATGCAGACGGAAATATACTGTTTGAGGTTGATGAGGAAGGCAATTCCTATCACGCCGGATTGGAAACTTTTGCTGGGGGTATTACAGTTCCATTGGATGGCGGAGGTTATTATGAAGTGACTCCTGAGGGCGGGATCAACATTTATGATGCCGACGGCAATTTGGTCTATGGAGTTGATGAAGAAGGCAATTCTTACCATGCCGGAATAGAGATTTTCGACGGTGGTTTGGCAGTTCCATTGACTGGTGGCGGCATTCTCGATTTGAGCCCTGAGGGTGGAATAACGATATATGATGCTGATGGGAATGTGTTATTTGAGGTAGATGAGGAGGGTAATTCCTATCATGCGGGGATGGAGACCTTTGCCGGAGGCATTACCATTCCACTTGCCGGCGGCGGGTATTATGAGGTAACCCCTGAGGGTGGAATCAACATGTATGATGCTGATGGGAATTTGGTCTATGGGGTTGATGAACAAGGAGATTCTTACCATGCCGGAATAGAGATTTTCGAAGGTGGTTTGGTGGTTCCTCTGGCTGGAGGGGGTTATCTGGATTTGAGTCCAACAGGTGGCATTACCATTTATGATGCAGACGGCAATGTGGTGTTTGGGGTGGATGAGGATGGAACTTCCTATCATGCGGGGATGGAGACCTTTGCGGGAGGTATTACTATCCCTTTGGAAGGAGGTGGTTATTATGAATTGACTCCCGAAGGTGGTATTAACATTTATAATGGTGATGGTGATCTCGTATATGGTGTTGATGGACAAGGCAATTCCTATCACGCCGGCCTTGAATTGTTTTCCGGAGGTCTCTGGGCGTCCACGGAAGGAGGAGGCAGATTTGAGGTTTCTCCGAATGGGGGTATACGAATGGTGGACCCGAATGGAAATGTTATTTTTGAAGTTTTTCCCAATGGAGATTCCTATCACGCTGGGGTGGAAGAATTTGAAGCTGGTCTTTATACAACCCTCAATAATGGTGGGCAGGCTCAGATTTCACCTGAAGGATTTGCTGTTTTTGATGCAGCATTAAATCTTGCATTTTGGGTTAATGAACAAGGTTTTTCTTTTCATAATGGATTCGCAGAGTTTGCCGCTGGTTATCGAGTACCTTTTGAAGGTGGAGGAGAGTTAGTTGTTACACCTGATGGAGCATTTAAAATAATCGGCTCGGAAGGGTTTGTGACATTTAAGGTTGATCCGGATGGTACATCATACCATTGGGGGCACGAAACCTTTGCAAACGGAATTACGACCTTTGACCATGATGATGGAACTAAACCATCTATTACAGCTCAAACTGTGGTTGCAGAACAAGTTATTGCCGAAGTAAAGCAATTCCGCATCGATCATCCGCTCGACCCTGAAAACAAGTATCTCCACCATACCAGCATTGAGAGTTCCAAACGAACTAACATTTACAACGGCAATGTTGTTTTGGATGAAAACGGGGAAGCCGTGGTAACAATGGATGACTGGTTTGAAGCATTAAATGCCAATTTCACATACCAGTTTACCCCTATCGGTGGCCCTGCTCCTAATCTCTATGTTGCAGAAGAGGTCAAAGGCAATCAATTCAAAATTGCCGGTGGCACACCAGGTTTGAAAATCTCCTGGCAGGTGACTGGTAACCGGATTGATGAATTTGCAAGAACTCATCCGTTTGTTTTGGAAGAAGTGAAAACTGCGGAAGACAAGGCAAGAGAGCAATTAATGGATGAAAAGCAAAAGCCGGTTATGGAAACCAGGAAAGCAAATCCAAAATTACCTTCAAAACTTATGAGTAAAGACAGAAATTAATATCTGGAAAGTAATTTGAAAACCAGGGAAGTGGTTCCGTTAGGGAGCTGCTTCCCTTTTTAATTAAGGACCTTTTCCAAAAATAAAGCCCCGGGTATTTCGGCAATATTTTTCGCCAGACCCATCATCTCCCGGTGTTTGTTTTTTCGTTTTGGGTTAGGTTTATCGATGTGGTACTTCCAGTATCTCCAATTGGAAGTTTTTACGGCACCATAGACGGCAAAATACTGGAGGTATTCCTTTTCTATTGGGAGCAATGGTCTAATCTTTTGATAGCCTTTCAGGAGGGCACGTGCTTTTTTGAGATTTAATTTGCTGCCTTTTGAACACAGCCCAATAATGGACATTCCGAGATCAAACACCAGGAAATGAAGGCAAGCCTCCTCAAAATCGATAATGATGGGATTTTTCCTGTCGGAGAATAATACATTATCTGGAAAAAGGTCACCATGAACCAGACCTTTGGGAGCATCGATTTTGGGGTGACCATCCATAGCATTTAACTTTTCATCAAGCCAGGTTTCATATTCAGGATCTTTTCCGGTGCCAATGACTTCGGAGAATCGGGGTTGTTCATAAACATGGATTTTGGGAAGGAAGGGCGCAGCTGGAATCTGGTGAAACCGGGCCAGGGCCTTGCCAATTTTTTTGAGTTGTTTTTTCCCGGGCTGGTCGACGATGTGGGCAGGAATATATTTTTTGAGGAAAACTGGCTTTTTGCGCCATTTCATCACTTTTTTACCTGACGATGCACGGCGGATCCTTGTGGTGTAAAATTGCTGTTTTTTAAACCAGGTCAATAATTTGGCTAACCTTTTGGCCCCTTTGAAACCACCGTCCTCAAAAATGGTGAGCATGAATAACCCCTTATCAGTAGTCAGGAGATAATTAGAGTTGCTTGCGCCACCCTCCATGGAGTGAAACTCTTTTAAAACAAGATTATAGGAGTCAGCAATTTTCAGCACCTCCTTTTTAGATATTTTTGTATAAGTTGCCATGTTTTATGCTGGAAAATGTTCCTTAATTTTTCATTGCTAAATAGAAAATCAGTGTCAAAAAAAGGAACTTTTACCATGAAATATACATACAGTATTTATAGAACTCAAGGATTTATTAAATTTAGGTTTCAAAAAACTCAATGACAAATGGAAATGACCTTCTATCCTAAAAGTCCTGTGCATGTGCCTGAAAAATTAACGGCACTGCCTTCCTCTTATCAATTTAGAGCATTTTTGGCCATTCTGGCTATCGTTCTGTTTTTCGTTTTATATGCTGCACTGGTGATATCCCTGGGGTTTCTGGTGTATTACTCCATTATGTATGGAATGGGATCAGTCAACCGGTTTTCTATCCTGATCAAGATCGGTGCCATTGCGGGGGCGGTAATGCTCTTTTTATTTACCCTGAAATTTATTTTCAAACTCAAAAACCCCAAACCGGAAAACAGGATCAAATTGCCGAAAAAGGAATATCCCGAACTTTGGGAGTTTGTTTATCGCATCTGTGAGGAAACCGGCGCACCAAAACCCAAGACCATTTTTGCTGACCCGGACGTGAATGCCTACGTGGCATATTCCAATATCTGGCTCAGTCTCTTTTTGCCGGTGAGGAAAGAACTGACTATTGGTCTTGGACTGGTGGACTGCGTGAATTTGTCGGAATTCAAAGCGGTAGTTTCCCATGAATTTGGGCATTTCGCCCAGCGCAGCATGAAGATCGGCAGTTATATCCATTCTGCCAATACCATCATTCATGACATGATCTTTTCGAGAGACAAATGGGATGAAATTCTCGATCGCTGGCGGGCTTCTGATATTCGATTGTCAGCAGCGGCCTGGGTGATCACGCCGGTCATTTGGGTGATCCGGCAGGTGTTGAACCTTTTCTACCAGTTTCTGAATATTATGCATTCTTCCCTTTCGAGGGAAATGGAATTTAATGCAGATAAAGTGGCCGTGAGCACTTCCGGGAGTGAAGCCATTATTTCAGCCTTGTGGAAACTCAACGATGGTGCAGTCAACTGGAACGGAACGGTTCGGCATGCTTACATGGCTTCTCAAAAGCAGATCTTTACCAAAAACCTTTATGTACATAATGGGATGGCACTTGATCGGATTGCGGAAAGCCAGAAGGCTCATTTTGAAAGTCTACCGGCTGATGAAAGAGGAGGCAGATTGTTTTTCCAGACGGCTGAGGATTCCAAAGTAGGCATGTATGCCAGTCACCCGCCGAATGATCAAAGAGAAAACAGTGCCAAAATACCTTTTGTGCCCTGTGAGGCCGATGAGCGTTCTCCGTGGATCTTATTTCCTGAAAAGGAAGGTCTGCAGGAAAAAATGACGGTTTTACTCTACAATAAATACATCAATAAGGTTCCGCAGTCTGAGGTGGCGATAGATGAATTTGAAAATTTCATTCAATCGGAAACCAAGGGAGCAGAATTGCTGGCAGAATATCATAATACTTTTCAAAATCGCTTTTTCTTCATCCCTACAGAAGAAGAGATGGAAGCTGCTATTTTGAAAATGCCGGCTCCCTCTGTGGAAGATTTACAAAAACTTAAAGCGGAACTCCTGGAGTTGATGAAGCCCATTGCAGAGATTGAAAATCTGATGGCCAGGGCACAACAGATCTCAGCAGGAACGACCAAGGAAAAATCATTTTCATTTGAAGGGAAAGAGTACGATAAGAAAACCCTCGCGGAAGGTTATAATCTGTTAATGTCAAAAAGGGAAGAAATTTTTGCCAGTAAATTCAAAGCCTGGGATACGACGTTTTGTAGTTTACATATGGCGCTTGCCCGTAAAACCGATAAAGGCCAAGGGTTAACCAGGCTATATGAACAGCATCGGCTGATCACGGAGTTATACCTGCATATGGTCAATGTGAAAGCGACTATTTTTGGTGAGCTCAATGATATCCAGGCAAGAAATGATGTCACCGAAGTGGAAGTTAGCGCCTTTGGCAGAAGAGTAAAAAACCTGATTCTGAGTATCAATGATACACTTAAAAAGTTTGATGATGCCACTTTTGTCCCATTATCCAACATAGATGATGTTAGGGAATTTAAAGAAGCCATCGTTGAAGACGGAGAGTTCAAAAATATTCCCGGGTCACTTTGGGAAAATGATGGATTCAACAAAATGGTAGGTATTCTTGAAAATGGGATCGTCCACGCTCAAAGGGTTGAACAGAAAAGCGTGAGTGAGATTTTGTTGTATCATAAGGAGGTGTTGTAAAAAAATAATTGTTGACGTTTGATTATTACCTAAAGAAAGGAAGTCTGACTCACTGATCGAATCACTCCCGACCCTAAGGGTTTCCCTGTCGGCGGGACAGGTTTGTTCATCGCTCAGCGATCCTTTTTTGCTAAATAGAAGGTGGAAAAGATTAAGTTTGATGAAAGAGAATTTTACGAAAGGGAGAAAATGACCATTTCAGATCATTGAGCACAGAGTGATCGTTGAGCTGAAATGAAATAGAATGATTTCTTGGAGATAGATTTATCTTTTAATTCACATAAGATATTTTTGATGGTTTTCACTTTTCCAATCTTCCAAAATTAAAATGATCAGCGAAAATCTGCGAAATCAGCGTGAAACAAAAAACTTTGCGCTAGAGAAACGGAATTTGAACTAAAAGGACAATCTTAAATATCCGTTCCTTTCCTCCATGAAAAATCAAAAACATCTTCCCGTGCATAATGACCGATCACATCGAAGTCGAACTTGCTTTTGGAAACTTCATCCAGATCAAGTTCGACTGTGATGATCGTTTCCTCATCGTAAACCGGGCCTGCAAGTACCTCTCCTAACGGAGAAATGACTGCACTGCCGCCACGGCACATAATGTCCGGTTCGGTTTCGATTTCTTTTTGCAGATGATCGGGATAATCACTTTTTGTCACAAACTGATTACAGCCGATAACATAACAACGGCCTTCACAAGCTATGTGAATGAGTGTAGACAACCAGGTATCCCTTGAATCTGCTGTGGGAGCCACATAGATCTGAACGCCTTGTTGGTAAAGCGTCATCCTTGCCAACGGCATCAGGTTTTCCCAGCAGATAAGTCCTCCTAGTATTCCGAAGGATGTGTCAAGGACTTTCAGCGTACTGCCATCCCCTTCGCCCCAGAGAATTCGCTCGGTCCCTGTTGGTTTGAGTTTTCGATGTTTGCCAATGATGGTTCCCGTTTCGTCAAAAAACAGAATGGAACAGTATAGAGTCCCATTAATCGGATCTTTTTCCGTTACGCCAAGAACCACAAACACATCAGCTTCCTTGACAGCAATACTGATCTGTTGACAATATTGATCCCCAACTTCGATGCTGTTTTCATAAAAAAGTTGCCATAGTTCCCGCCCGGCTTTACCCCGTCGCCCGACAACGGTGTCAAAGGAAAGTCCTCTTGGATACCCGGGAATAAAAGACTCGGGAAAGATTAAAAGTTTACAGCCTCTTTGAGCGCCTTCTTTAATTAGAGAAATTACCTTGTCGACCGTATGCTGAATATCGAAGATCACCGGTGTCGCCTGAACGATTCCTGCTTTGACTTTTTTCATGCTAAAAGATGTGTATCAAATGTAATTTTAAATATACGCTGAATTCAAATAACCAACAAAACCGTACATTTGTACATGCCCAGGTCAGAAAAGGATATCCGATTTTACAATGAAGCTTTTACCGAGGCCCTCGACATGCTCAACGAGGCCCAGCGGGAAGCTGTAGAACAAATCGATGGTCCGGTGCTCACCATAGCAGGGCCAGGTACAGGTAAAACCCACATTCTTACCGCCCGCATCGGCCGGATTTTGATGGAGACAGATACCCAGCCACACAATATCCTCTGTCTCACTTTTACCGATGCCGGGGTTGTGGCTATGCGGGAGAGATTGCTCGAATTCATCGGGCCGGAAGCTCACCGGGTTCATATTTTTACTTTCCATTCCTTTTGCAATAACATCATTCAGAACCACCTGGAACTCTTCGGGCGCCACGAACTGGAACCCTTGAATGAACTGGAAAGGGTGGAACTCATCCGGAAAATGATCGATGATCTCGATTTGGAACACCCCATCAAGAAAGGTCGTGCGGATATTTATTTCTACGAAGGGCACCTGCATAAACTGTTCCAGCGGATGAAGGCTGAGGACTGGTCTGTCGAAAAGGTCCACAGGGCCATTGATGCATATCTTAATGATTTGCCCAACCGGGAGGAATACATCTATAAGGTCAAGGGAAAAGATTTTAAAAAAGGAGATCTGAAAACCGCTTTGCTGGAAGCAGAACAGAAACGAATGGAACTGCTTCGCGCAGCGGCCGACCTTTTTCCTGTATATGAAAAAGCCATGACCAATGCCCGCCGCTATGATTTCGACGATATGATCCTTTGGGTACTGCGGGCATTTGATGAGCATGAATCGCTGCTGAGAACTTATCAGGAGCAATACCTCTACTTCCTGGTGGATGAATATCAGGATACCAATGGGGCACAGAATGAGCTATTGCAAAAACTTATCAATTTCTGGGAAAACCCCAATGTTTTCATTGTTGGGGATGATGATCAGTCTATATACGAATTTCAGGGAGCGCGATTGAAAAACCTGGTTGATTTTCATGATCAATATGAAGAAGATCTGAAGTTGGTGGTTTTGAAAAATAACTATCGTTCTTCCGGGGCTGTGTTGTCGTTGGCGGAAAACCTGATCAATTTCAACCGAAAACGGATCGTCAATAGTTTAGGTGACCGTGGAGTTGTGAAATCTCTTATTCCAAGTCATCCGAAATACTCAAAGACCTCTGTCCAACCGAAAGTCATCTCCTGGCCTGACAGGTGGCAGGAGATCACCGGAATTGTTCAGGAAATTGAACGCCTGCAACAATCAGGTGTGCCGTTGGAGGAAATGGCTGTAATCTACGCTCAGCATAAACAGGCAGATCAATTATTTGCCTTACTGGAGAAAAAAGGCATTACCTATAACAGTCGTCGCAAAGTAAATATACTGGATCTTCCATTGATCAGGAATTTGCGAATGTTGCTGGAATATCTCCACCTGGAATATCGGCGGCCGTTTAGCGGGGAATATCTGTTGTTCAAAATACTGCATTTTGCTTTTTTGGAAATCAGTTCATCTGATCTTGCTTCCCTCAGCCTCTTCATGGCTAAACAACATAAAAAGGAAGTTTTCTGGCGACAGGTGATTGGTGATCCGGCAATACTGAAAAAAGCTGGTGTAAAAAACCCGGAACCACTAATGAGGTTTGCCGCCTTAAACGACGCCTTGCAGATCGCATTGGCCAATGAGTCCATCCCGGTCTTTATGGAGAAACTCATCAACAGGAGCGGGTTGTTGAAATACATCGTGGAGCATGAAGACAAGTTGTGGCTCATGCAGGTTTTGAACACTTTTTTTGGGTTTATCCGCCAGGAAAACGTTCGCCGCCCGAGAATGACGCTGCAAACCCTTATTGGATTGTTGAAGAGCATGGATGATAACCGGTTGCCGATTGGACTGGAGAAAGTTGTTCAGGCTCATGAAGGGGTGAACCTTATGACCGCTCATAGTGCGAAAGGTCTTGAATTTGGTTATGTGTTTCTGCTCGATTGTGTCAAGGATTTCTGGGAACCAAAAAGCAGAGCTTCCTACCAGTTCAAAATGCCGGATACACTTACTTTTTCCGGAGAGGAAGACCCTATGGAAGCCCGACGCCGTTTGTTCTTTGTGGCGTTGACGAGAGCTAAGGAAGGGCTTTATGTTTCTTACAGTGAATTGGAAAAAGGCAAGCCTTTGCAAAGAGCCGTTTTTGTGGATGAGGTTGTATCATCCGGAGAGATCAGTCAGATCAAATCGACGGTTTCGGATGATGAATTGGTGGAAACCACTCTTTTGCAATTACAGGAAACCAGCCAACCTAATGTAGATATACTTGAAAAAGCAGCCATCGATACCTTACTAAAGGATTTTACATTGAGTGTGTCGGCGATGAACCGTTACCTGAAATGTCCCTTGAGTTTTTATTACGAACGCATTCTTCGGGTTCCTACCCTCATGAGCGAAGCTGCAGCTTATGGAACGGCCATGCACAATGCCCTTCAGCGATTATTCGAAAGAATGTTGCTCTCCAAAACAAAGACCTTCCCGGATATACCTCATTTGCTGCGGTTTTTTGAGAACGAAATGTTGCGCCAAAAACATCATTTTTCTACGAAAGAATACGAGCGGCGCCTGGAAATGGGAAGACGGAGTCTGGAAGCTTTATACCGCCAACAGGTGAATGGTTGGCACAAAAATGTCAAGGTTGAGTTTGTGATCAATAACCTCGAAATAGGTGGCGTACCTGTCAATGGTACTATTGATAAACTCGAATTGCATGAAGGCATGACCGCCAGGATCATCGATTACAAAACCGGGAGTATGGATTCCTCTAAAAGGTCGAAGATGACCAAGGCCAACCCATT
>QQUB01000881.1 GCA_008501835.1 Bacteroidota bacterium | reverse complement strand
GGAGAAGGCACGAAGATCACTGAGTTTATCCTTGAACAACCTCAAACTACTATCAACACGGTATATCTTGGCTCCTGTTGAACCCTTTCATTCTAGTTCTGTCCAGAAACTTTGTAAAAAAATCAACGTCTTTTATGAAAAAGTTTTTCCTGTTTTTGTTTCCCCTGACCCTGGTGGTCAGTGGTTGTCTTGTGGTAGATAATCCTTTTAGCGGTTTACCTCCGGGTCCGCGGAGAGCAGTTTTAAAACTGGAGGGTAATATGCAAATTCCGGAAGAAGATCTGGGGCTTTTCGAAATTCCTGAGATAAAGGATGAAGCGATCAAATCCGGGGAGTTACCCTTTACTTTTGAAGTAAAATATAAAGAAAATGATCCGGATGTTTTTGGTCTGGAGATCATCAATGGTGAAGAACGCATTGAAGTTTTGCCTAAGGACATCAGTTTTGGCTGGGATCATCGCATAGGTAAAGATACCTTGACCATCAACTTCCCCATTTTTGAATCTTACATCAAAGGGATTTATGCTGAAAACATCATTCAGGGGTATTGGGTGGTCACAACCAAGGAGAATTATCGTATTCCCTTTGAGGCCAAATTTGGCCAGAACCATCGGTTCGCTAAAATGCTGAAAGAGCCGGAAATGAATGTAGATGGCAAATGGGAGGTAACTTTTGAGGTAGAAACGGATTCTCCATACAAAGCCATTGGTGAATTTCAGCAGGATGGCCACAAATTAACCGGAACATTTTTGACGGAAACAGGAGACTACCGGTTTCTGGAAGGTACTGTCCGGGAAGACAAACTTTTCCTGTCGTGTTTTGATGGCTCACATGCTTTCTTGTTTCAGGCAAAAATGATGGAAGACGGTACTTTGACCGGTCAATTCAATTCGGGTAAACATTACCAATGTCTTTGGACTGCCAAACGCAATCCGGATTTTCAGCTCAGGGATCCTCATGAATTGACTTACCTGAATGAAGGTTACGATAAATTTGCTTTTGCCTTCAAAAATACGGAAGGGAATATTGTTTCTTCTGAGGACGAAAATTTCCAGGGCAAGGTAAAAGTGATTCAGATTATGGGAACCTGGTGCCCCAATTGCCTGGATGAAACCAAATTCCTGATAGATTATTTAAAGGAAAATGACCATCCAGACCTGGCAGTAGTCGCCATGGGTTTTGAAAAGCATGATGAAGCTCAAAATATCGAACTATTAAAGAATTTTAAGGACCGTTTAAATATCCCATACGAGGTCCTATTTGCCGGCTCTTCCAAAAAAGCTGAAGCAGCAAAGGCTTTACCCATGCTCAACCATATCATGTCCTACCCTACCCTTATCCTCATCGACAAAAAAGACCAGGTAAGGAAAATCCACACGGGTTTTGCCGGACCGGCTACTAGTGAGTATGAAACTTTTAAGAAGGGATTTGAGGAGACGGTAAAAATGTTGTTGGAGGAAAATGTAGAGTGAAGAGTGCATGGTGATGAGTGAAGAGGTATTTTCATTAAATATGGATAAAATTTATTGTTGAATTTCCTAATCCAGACTAAAGTCTAAGCAACAAGTTCGACAAAAATGAAATTGGCTTGAATGAAAACTATTAGAAAATGAACCGATCATATTGGATACTTTTAGGATTATTTATCACTTTGTTTTCCTTAATAGTTTTTGGCATTATTTCTTCAAAAAACGACAAACGATTACTATTTGATTGTTCGAAAGTGACCTCAGCTGTTGTTATTGATAAATATCGGATTAGAAGTAGAGGGCATTTCATTAGATATTCCTTCGTTGTAAATGAGAAAGAGTACAATAGAAGTAAATCTTTAAAAAAGAAAGATGAAGTTCAATTTTTCAACATTGGAGATACTATTGAAATTCGATATAGTTGCAAAACACCAAAGGTGAGCACCCCAACGTTTACTTCTAAATGGAAATGATTGCAAATTGATTTTGCTTGAATGCAGGAATGCTTGAATGACTCCTATTTAGTTCTCACAGTTAAGCATTTTCACAGTTAAGCATTCAAGTATTATCAGAATCCATCACAAACTATACCTTCCATCACAAAGCATTGGATTTTCTCCATAATTTTTAATTACTTCGCACCATGAAGCGATTCAAACTACCATTTCCATATTACTACGCCATCTTGGGTGGGATACTCTTTGTGATCATTGCCACGCTGAAGAGTTATTTTACCCTCGTGTATTGGAATGAGTATGAAATGGAGCGTTTGAAACAGCACTTCATCGTTCATTGCCTCAATTATATCCTGTGGGGAGTATTGGCAGGAGTAGTTTATTATCTGGTCAAGAAGTACCGGATTTACAGCCCTGCTCCAATGAGTGAACGGGTAAAAGCAGTCGTGGTCAGCTTCCTGATGGCTTCAGCCCATGAAATACTTTCCAATGTTATCTATTTAATTCCGGGCCATTATTTCGGCTACGAACCTTTCACCAAAAAAGTTTGTGAGTACCTGATCCGGGCGACACCTTCAGCATTGGTTTCCAGGTTTATTGAATACTGGATCATTTATGCTTTTTTCACGGCAATAGATTTTCAGAAACAATTCCGGGACAAGCAAGTGGAACTGGTGGATATGGAAAAGCAATTATCACAAGCTGAAATGAAAGCTTTAAAATCTCAATTGCAACCTCACTTCCTGTTCAACACCTTAAACACCATTTCTGCCTTGATGGAATTCAACATCAAGGGTGCACAAAAAATTGTTTCTAATTTAGGAGGACTGTTACGGAAAGTCCTTGACAGCAACAAACGAAATTTCACTCCCTTGAGCGAAGAAATCGACTTCATAAAAAACTATCTTAGCATAGAACAAGTCAGGTTTAGTGATCGTCTCGAAGTTAAATACGATATCGAAGAAGAGGTCTTAAATGCTCCTGTACCTAACCTTTTATTACAGCCCTTGGTTGAAAATGCCATCAAACACGGTTTTGCCAGTCAAACAGGAAAAGGAATTATTGAGGTGATTGCACAAAAGGTTGATGAAAAATATGTGCGATTGATTGTCAGGGATGATGGAGCAGGAACTCAAAAACCTGAAAGTGAGCTGATTAAAACAGGGATAGGCTTGAAAAATGTAAAAGACAGACTGGAGTTGATTTATAAAACAGATTGTAAATTTGAGATCAATACCGGAAAAGAAAAAGGTTTTGAAGTGATCATTACCATTCCTTCGGAAGCGCGTTCCTAAGTATTTGCTAAAACTTTAATTCATTGTAAATGAGCAACTTACCTGCATAAAATATTTAGTAACAAAAATGGAATAACTGGAAGAACTGGATTATTGGAATAGAAAACCCTTTCCCATCCCTCCAATTTTCCGTTTCATCCACTTTTCCCTCTGAATATGGAATAAATTGCACAACTTTCGATATTATCCCATAAAATTTCAAACCTCACTCTATACTGAAAAAAACTGCCTTATGAGATTGATCAAAACATTGGTGGTAGACGATGAACCTTTCGCAAGAGCGAGGATTCTGAAGTTGTTGGAAACATTTGATTACATATCTGTTATCGGGGAATGTAAAAACGGAAGGGAAGCAGTTACCCAAATTCAAAATTACAAACCCGATCTGGTATTCCTTGATATTCAAATGCCGGATTTCACGGGTTTTGATGTGCTATCAAAAAGCGAAAAAGAAAACCTTCCTTTTATCATTTTCGTAACAGCCTATGACCAATATGCTTTGAAAGCCTTTGATGTAAAAGCGGTAGATTATCTGCTCAAGCCATACGATAATGAAAGGTTTACCCAGGCATTAGAACACGCCCGGGACCAAATCAATCAAAAAGATGAGGCACAGCTTCATAAAAAAATGGTCAACCTTTTGACAGAGCATCAGCACCAACAATCCGACATCAAATTTCAACTGGAAATTAAGGATAAGGGCAGGCTTACGAAGATCAATACTTTTGATATTTACTTCCTCGAAGCTCAGGGAAATTATATTCAACTACATCTGGAGGAAAAAAGCTATATGATCCGAGAAACATTACAAAACATTAAAAACTCCCTGGAACAGGACACCTTCCTTCAGATCCACAGATCCATTCTCGTTAATACCAATTATATCGACCAGGTGAAATATTCGGGGAATAACCAGTTTGAAGTCAAACTACGGAATACAATAACCCTCCATTCCAGCAGAAGCTACAAGGAAGACCTTCAATCATATCTTGACCAAAAGCAATAATTCCAAATCATAATTCAGGTTAGCAATCCTTTTCTTAAGAAAATTTTAAGATTTCCTTCACAAGTGATTTGTCAATCATCACAATTCTAACCATCCGTCACAAAAGATTTGTTCCAACTCATTCTCGTCCTTAAATTTGGAAGCATGAAATCACCTGGCTGCTTTTTTTAAGCTATCCCGACAAAGCTTTTGTATGGCAGTCAACAAAACACACCTGACATGCAAAAATTTTTTACAACCATCGCAATCCTTTTAGGAGTCTTGGTCCTTTCAGTTCCCTCTTTTGGCCAAACTCAATTAACAACCACACCACGTACCAGTCAGAAAGCAGCTACCATGCAACGCATTGGTCTAACTGATGTAAAGGTCGTTTATCATCGTCCTGCTGCCAAGGACCGCGAGATTTGGGGAAAGTTGGTTCCTTATGGTACTATCTGGAGAGCCGGAGCAAATGAAAATACAGTTATTAAATTCACCAAGGATGTAACGATTGAAGGAGAAAAATTAAGTGCCGGGGTATATGGCCTTCACCTCATCCCTGAAGAAACAGGATGCACCGTAATCTTTTCCAATAACAGTACCTCATGGGGAAGTTTCACATATAATAAGGCTGAAGATGCCTTAAGGGTAGAAGGTAAAATTACCCCTACCATGCACAAATATGAGTTCCTCACCGTGGAATTCGATAAAATCGAAAGAACATCTGCCGACCTCAATTTCAAATGGGGCAAGAAAAAAATATCATTTACCATTGAAACAGACGTAGATGCTGCCGTAATCGCCAATCTGAGAAATGAGCTACGTGATCGTGCAGGCTTCAGCTGGCAAGGATGGAATGAAGCAGCAGCATACTGCTTACAAAATGAAGTAAACCTCAAAGAAGGACTTCAG
>QQUB01000302.1 GCA_008501835.1 Bacteroidota bacterium | reverse complement strand
GATAACGGCACCGTTTTCGATCCTGACAAAGGTAATCGCGATGAGGACTCAAAAGGTTTGTTCAGAAGCATTGTGCTGAAAATGGGCGTAATGTTTTAATCGATTTAGCAATTAAGAATTTTTTTTCAATGGACTTAAACGAAAAACTGGATGCCTTTATAATTGAGGCACTAAATGAAGATATTGGCAACGGGGATCATACATCCCTGGCCTGTATTCCTGAAGATAAAAGAGATACTGCCCGTTTATTGATAAAGGACCCGGGAGTTATCGCAGGAGTTGAGGTCGCCAGAAGGATTTTTGAAAAAGTTGATCCTGCTGCCCGCTTTGAAGTTTTTATTGAAGATGGTAACGATGTTCACATCGGCGACGTAGTATTCGAGGTGGAGTGCAATACTCAGGCTTTACTAAAAGCTGAAAGGCTGGCGTTGAATATTATGCAACGAATGAGTGGTATTGCCACCCTGAGCAACAGGTTTAAATTTGAGGTAGAAGACCTGCCGGTTGAATTACTGGATACCCGGAAGACTACTCCACTCATCAGGTTCCTGGAAAAATGGGCCGTCAAACTTGGTGGATGTACCAATTACCGTGATGGTCTGTATGATCGGTTTATGATCAAAGACAACCATGTCGATGCCTGTGGCAGTATGGGAAAGGCCATTGAAAAAATACTTCAGTATAAAAAGGACAATAATCTTGACCTGGCCATCACCGTAGAAGTTCGAAATCTGGTGGAATTACACGAAGTACTGCAGGTGGGTAATATTGACCGCATCATGCTGGACAATTTTGAACTGCCTCTAATGGTGGAAGCCGTCGAAACCATCGGTAAAAAATATGAGGTAGAAGCTTCCGGAGGCATGAATATCCATACGGTCCGTGAAGTTGCCAAAACCGGCGTAGATTTCATTTCTATCGGTGCATTGACCCATTCGGCCACTAGCCTTGATATGAGCCTTAAGGTGGCTAAATAGTCTTTCTTTGTCAAACCAAATGCTATTTCTTTCAGAAGTAGCATTTGGTTTAATAAGGGATGGAAGTAAATCAAATGCTTATTTCCCTATTCCTTTACTCCCCTGTTCTATCGTTACCTTCCTAAACAATACCCGGGTAGTTCACAACAGTCACCCATAATAATATCCCGAGAGCAGCGATCAATAACCAAAACCTGATATCCTTACTAAATCCTTTCCTTTGTGAGTGCATACGCTTCTTTTGTTGGTTTTTAAAAATTGAAGCTGATTTTAATCAACTCCATTCACACAGCAATCCAGTCCCGACAACTCCGGCCATCAGGTCAAAACCCTGCATTGGTGGTTAACACAGGAAAAAAATAATTGCTAACTTGCATTTGTAAGAAGGCAGGAATTTTTTCATTTTTGATCTATATCAGATCAACGAAAAATTTCCCGGCACTATCTCTAATTCAAAAAGGATGCCAGTTTTTCACAATTGGCCTCAAATGGTATAAATGAAGCTGTTTACCTACCTCTTTGTATTTGTTTTTTTACTGTCAGGTGCTGATATAATCGGCCAGGAATACCACCAAACTATACGGGGCAGTATCCGTGATGCGGATAACCAGCAATTACTGGAAGGAGTCTCCATTCTGGTTCTCGACACTGACCTTGGAGGTGTTTCAGATAGTCTCGGGAACTTCACTCTTCCAAATATTCCCATTGGACGACACGCCCTTCGAGTCAGTTATATTGGGTATCATACCCTGGTTATCAACCCCGTCATTTTGGAATCCGGCAAGGAAACCATCCTTGAGATTACCCTGGAAGCCTCGACCTCCGTTTTACAATCCGTGGTGGTCAGTGCTGCTGAAAATCAATTCTCCACAGCTTGTCCGACAGTTCGGGTACTTACCAATGAAGAAACCCTGAAGTTTCCGGCAACCTTTGATGATCCTGCACGTATGGTTATGTCACTGGCAGGAGTTGCAAACGATAACGACCAGGCCAACGGACTATCCATCCGTGGAAATTCCCCAAATGGAATGCAATGGCAACTGGAAGGACTGGAAATCGTCAACCCTAATCATACTCCTAATGCCGGAACTTTCAGTGATCGTATAACCCAAAATGGCGGAGGGGTCAATATCCTCAGTGTACAAATGCTGGATGCCTCCTATTTTTATACTGGAGCCTTCCCGGTAGAGTTCGGTAATGCCATATCCGGGATCATGGACATGAAACTTCGCAAAGGCAATGACCAGAACCATGAATTTACCGGACAGGCAGGTTTGATCGGCATTGAACTTGCTTCGGAAGGTCCATTACCCACACAAAGAAGTTCATACCTGGTAAATTACCGGTATTCTACAGTTGGGCTTTTACAAAAACTAGGACTCGAATTCGGGGATGAAGCCATCAGTTTTCAGGACCTGTCGTTCAACCTGAGTTTTCCCTTCAACAGCGGGGCCCGGGCAACTTTTTTCGGAATGGGCGGATCAAGCGACAATAATTTTAAAGCAAAAAGGGACTCCAGTTTATGGCAATTTGACAAAGATGGCTTTGACATTGATTTTATTTCCAGAATGGGACTTTTGGGAGGTACCCTCTCGATTCCACTTAGCCAAAAGGGCTCCTGGAGCTCCGCCATAGCCTTTTCAGGTCTTGAAAGCCAACGACTGGCCACTCCACTGAATTCGGATTATGAACCTGTGCCAGGAGAAAAAGATGAAACTGTCCAGACCAAACTTTCCATACGCAGTACCTATTTACATAAATTCAGCCCCAATAACCGATTTCGAATAGGTATTTCTCTGACCAATCACTATTCGAAAATAACTTCAATCATTAATGATCAAACCATTGCATATGGTCAGGGAAGTGGCTTATTGTTTCAACCATATTTGGATTGGCAATATCGAAAGGGAAAGCTTATAACAAACCTAGGACTTCACTATTCCCTTTTTACTTTTAACAACAGTACTGCTGTGGAACCCAGAGCATCAGTAGAATGGAAAGTTTCTTCTAAAAACTCCTTAAGCCTAAGTTATGGCTTGCATAGTCAGTTGCAACTTCCACAACTCTACTATTCAAGCAACAGCCATATTGATAACAGCCGTCTTGGATTAAACAAAGCCCATCATTTAGGTACTGCTTACAAACAGTTCCTGACCGATAATCTGCAACTCATCACAGAAGTATTTTATCAAAGGTTGTTCAACATGGCAGTTTCATTGGACAGAGAGAGTTCTTTTTCTGCCTACAATATGCTGGAATCCTTTGTCGAGGAAAATCTTAGCAATGAAGGTACTGCGGAGAATTACGGTCTTGAATTAAGCATGAAAAGGTTTCAGTCCAATGACTATTACTACCTTGTAAACGCAACAGTTTACCAATCAAAATACCAGGGTAGCGACGGTATCAAAAGGGACTCCCGGTACAATGGCAACTATATTCTGAATGCCATTTTGGGAAAATCCTGGAACTGGACTTCAAAAAAAGGAAATTTAAGGAGTCTGGGAGTGAATATTCGTGGCAATTTGCTGGGCGGTTTCCGGGAAACCCCTATTGATGCTGAGTCTTCACTCTTTTTAGGTCGCACCGTTTATCAGGAGGACAAAGCTTTTTCCATCCAACAGAAGGACTATTTCAGAGTTGACCTCCGCATTTATTACCAAAACAATTCACCAAGATCAACCGGAAGGATTTCTTTTGATATCCAAAATCTCTTGAATACCCAGAATACTGCCTTTTCCTATTACGATTTTCGCCAGGCCGTGACGGTACAGAAATATCAGTTAGGTTTGATTCCAATGTTGAGTTATCGGATAAAAATTTAAAAACACATAGTCACACAGTCCACATAGTTTATGTAATCTTATTCCACTATGTGTCATTTATGCCTATGTGTTTCACCTTTCACCTTACAACATTGTCTCCTCAAACCATTTCAATGGTCTTTGATCCTTATCTCCTGTGAGCGTATCACATCTAAAGAATAATGCATAGAGTTGAAGGTTATCTCCAATGCGTTCCAGGAACCTGGCCTTTCTGCGTTCCCCTTTTTCTACATTGTGATACAAATGGAAAAAACGCCAGATATGGTAGACATCATCATGCATTTCTATGATGTCGAGCACTACTTCATCATCCGTCCAGTTTTCCATGAACCTGCGGGCAATTTTGGAATGATGTAAATTCCAGTTACGTGGGTGACTGCGATCTTCGATGTGTTTGAAAGTGTCGTGTACAAAAGCGATGAGTCGTAATTGTTGTCTTTGTTCTTCGGAGGTATTCAATTGATCGATATTGTCGAGCACTTCACGAATGTGCTTGTAAACCTCGCCTTCAGGATGGCCCCGGCGTGGTTTACCCCACATAAGTCCCTTTCGAAATTCGGGATCTTCCATAAGCTTTTTCTCCAACTCCGTTTCCGGCTGCAGGACTTCCGTTATGGCTCGTTCTAAAATCAAATCATTCATGTTCATGGTTCAAATGTCAATTAGGGTTTTATCTTAAGGGCCGGATTCATATCTTTTAGGAAATAAATCCGCACGAAATTAGGATAAATCTGCCTATTGGATTTACTCTATAACGAAAAAGGAGTCAAAATAGATTCCAGGAAGGGAAAAAAGTGGAAGGAAAAACTAAAGTTTGTAAAACTTCAGAATTTCTCAATCGAAACAGTTCTTTGCGAAAGCAAACCCTCAATACCCCCAATCCATAAAAGGAATTGTCTTCCTAATATCACATCTTTTCCAGCAATAATCTTCCGATCTCAGGATTGTGTAATACCGGCTGCAATTCCGGTTTTTGAGCAGAAACCACATCCTGTAACATCGCCAGACGAAGGTCATTAGGCAAAAAGTCCATTAAAATAAACGACTGGATATTTTTGATGTCTTTTGAGGACAATTTAAGGTCTTTAACCGTAATATGATTAATCAGTCGCGTGCAAATAACCGACAATACATCCACACGTAACATTTCCTTTTGAACTGTATTGGAGATGACTTCGTATACTTCCCTTTGAAAATCTTCAGCTGCGAGGATATCTTTCGGTTCGATCACCTCTTCCAGATTGTCCCTAACAAAGGAAATAAAAGTAGCCGCTGTATTCGAATCAAGGCTTGCATCCGCCAGCATCTGGACAAGAGATAGTTCTGCGGACAA
>QQUB01000267.1 GCA_008501835.1 Bacteroidota bacterium | reverse complement strand
AGACACAGGAAGAAATTGAAAACAGCCCTACCATAGGGGATGAGGTGCCTGGAGATTTTAAATTCCGTGATATCAATGGCGATGGTGAAATTACCGCAGAAGGTGATAAAACCTACCTTGGAAGTTCAATTCCGTCTTTCATTTTTGGTTTCAACCTTGGAGCTAGTTATAAAGGAATTGATTTCAGTATTGATTTTAACGGCCAAACAGGGAATATGGTCGCTAATGCCAAAAAGGCTGCGAGGTTCGGTACCTACAACTACGAAGCTTCTTATCTGGACAGATGGACAGGTGAGGGAACCAGTAATTCCGAACCCAGGGTTACCAATGGTGGGCATAATTACCTGGAATCAGAATGGTTCCTGGAAGATGCCTCTTTCCTCAAATTAAGAAATGTTCAGGTGGGCTATACACTTCCGGCAAACCTGGTGCAAAAGATTCGTTTCCGGAATATCCGGTTATATGTGAGTGGTACGAATCTGATGACCTGGAGCAAGTATAGCGGTTATACTCCTGAAATTGTTTCTGAATCTGTCCTTAGCAACGGAGTCGACAGAGGTGTTTTCCCACTGGCCAAAACATATAACTTTGGTTTGACAGCGGATTTTTAGCCACGAATTGCTTTTGGAAAAAAAGGCACACAACAATTCGTGTATTAAACAAAAATAAAAAATTATGAAACTCACGAAAATATTAACGAGTCTGCTGGTTATCATGCTTTTATCATCTTGTGTAGATGATATCCTGGACAAGAAAAAACCGGCTGAACTTTCTTCAGATACTTTTTTCCAGACCGAAGATCATGCGGTTTGGGCCACTAATGCAATTTATAATCAATTGAGAGATTGGGATGTGCATGTTTTCGGTTTTATCGGCCTTACTGACATCATTTCTGATGATTCAGACAAGGGGAGTTTGCCTAATGATGCCAACTTCCTTAACGATGTGGACAATCTGACTTTCGATGCTTCGAATATAGCTTTCCTGGGAGTCTGGACAGGGTATTACCGCCTGATCTATCGCGCCAATCTGGTGATCGAAAATGTACCGAATATCCAGATGGATGGAGATCTTCAGGAGCGTTTGATCCATGAGGCTCGTTTTCTCAGGGGATACGCTTATTTTAAGCTTGTACGCTGGTTCGGAGATATTCCATTGATCGACCATCCTTTAAGCCCGGATGAATACACACAGGAGCGTGTTGCCGCTAATGAAATTTATGATTTTATTATCGCAGATTTGGTGGCTGCAGCAGAAAATCTTCCTGAAAAGTCCCAATATTCTTCCAGCGACCTTGGCCGGGTTACGGCCGGTGCAGCCAAAGGCCTTCTTGCTAAAGTTTACCTGACGATGGGTGATTATCCAAAGGCAGAGCAATATGCAATGGCAGTTATTGATTCCGAAGAATTCGAACTGTATCCCAACTATGCAGAACTCTTCCGTGAATTTGCTGAAAACAGTAGTGAGTCTTTATTTGAAGTGCAGGCGGCTGCCTACGAAGAGGGTGGAGGCAGCACTCAATACAACCAGGTGCAGGGAGTTCGGGGAACACCCAATCTCGGATGGGGCTTCAACAGACCTTCTGACAACCTGGTGACTTCATACGAACCCGGGGACCCTCGAAGAGAGGCAACCATTCTTTATGTCGGAGAAGTTTTACCGGACGGGTCAACTGTTGTGCAGGATAATGAGGCATTGTTCAATGAACGGTATAATCAAAAGGCCTGGGTAGGTTCACATCCCGGATTTCAGGAAAATGGTCCTGGTAATATCAGGATTCTTCGTTATGCTGATGTGCTTTTGATGGCAGCTGAAGCATTGAATGAAAATGATAAACCTGAGCAGGCACTGGTATATCTAAACCTTGTCAGGGAAAGGGCAAGAGGTGGAAATAACTTCATTTTACCAGATGTAACGGTTACAGATAAAGATGATTTGCGGCAGAAGATATGGAGAGAAAGAAGGTCGGAATTAGGGATGGAACAGCAGCGGTGGTTTGACATACAGCGCCAGCAACGGGCTGCTGAGGTGATGCAGGGTGTAGGAAAAGATTTTGTAATAGGTAAACACGAGTTGTTACCAATCCCTCAGTCAGAAATTGACCTGAGTGGGGGAGTATTGACACAAAATCCGGGATACTAAAAAATCGAAATTGTCAGTCAAAAAAACCGTAAGTGTTTGACTAGTCCCTGTTTCTGACCCAGTTGTCGGATTCAGGGACTAATTATTAAAAACTTACTTTTCACCAGTTATATCCCAACCCATTCCATGATCAAATCCATAGGTCATGGTTTTTACAATACCGTGATTAGCAGAGTAAACTATGGTTTTACCCCAAGCATCTTCGTCCATAAACATATTTCTGATATCGATATTGAGAGTGTCGTAGGTGGTGTTAAATAATGTATAACCTGTTGTGAAGGCAGTTTCCTGAAAACCGGAAAGGACTGGTTTCCAACCGATGATTTCAGTTTTCTGGTGAGTAAATGTTTCCAGTGATAAGGTTAAGGCTGTGTCTCCAAACAGAATATTTGGAAAATAATCATTTGGAGCTCCAGGAAATTCAAACCTGACTTCCTTCAACTCTTCATTCACGTTCATCCGGTATTGGTAAGTAGAACCGAATTCATATCCAGGAGCATCAGTTTCCGTTGAATTTGGGCGCAGGACTTCTTCAATAATAAAGCCGTTTTCATCCTCTTCTGCAATGATCATACTCACAATAACCTTTTTGTATTCAAAATTGTCAAATACCTCATCATCAGCATATTGCCGTGCTCTATAGAAAACATAACTACTCATCTGCCCTACTTCCGGATGTGAAAAAGAGATAGGATTATCATTATACCATTCTTCGGCAAAAACAAATGGTTCAAAATGTTCCGTTTCAACCGGAGGGTCTAAATTTTTAAAACAGGCCGTGATAGTAATTACGATCAATAAAATACCCAGGTACCTAATTTTCATTTGATTAAAAGTTAATTATTAATAAAATTGAAGTGATGAATACATATTCATCGCCCCTGCTTTCCAATCATCGGAAAGCAAGAGTAAAGACTTCATTTGAATTTTATCCTTTTTGGGGCTAATTAGAATTGAAATGTAGCGCCTCAAACAGTTCAATTTCGTTTATTCGGTATGATCTTTACCATCCTGTATAAGAGATAGATTCCATCTCCTAAAACAGCTTTATTTTTTATCTATCAAATCCCAGCCCCAACCGGAACCATTTTCAGCCAAATAAAATGAAGTTCTGACTATTCCGTGTTCCGGTGAGTAAACCACCGTTCTTCCATGTTGATTATCAGCCATTTCAGCATTCATGATCTGGATATTAAGAAAATCGAAGGTGGTGCTGAATAATGTGAAATCGTTTACGTAAGCAGTTTCGTCCGTTTCTAGATATGGAATGGTGGTTTTCCAACCGACAATTTCAGTTTCTTGATTGGAAAAGGGCTCCAGAGAAAGAGTAATGGAGGTGTCCCCAAACAAGATGTTATTACCATTGTTTCCCGAAGATAGAAACTGGAAGGAGACGGTCATTTGATCATTGTCGACCTTCATATAATAATAGTAAGGTTTCTCAATCAGATAATCAAGCGTATCCACAGATCTTGGCTGCATGATCTCTTCAATAATGAACCCGTTGTCATCTTCTCCTACAATACTCATGCTGACAACTCCGGCTTTGTATTCAAAATCATCCAAAACCTCATCATTCTTATATTGCATTCCCTGGTATAAAACGAAATTACTGGTTTGGCCTAACTCCGGATTCAAAAAAGAAATAGGGTTTTCATTTAAATAGTCATTGGGATCGACAAATGGGATGAAAAATTCTTCATCAATCGGTGGATCAAGATTTTTGAAACAAGCAGAAAATACAAGGACAATGATGCCGAAAAACAGGTATCGAATATTCATTGGATGGAATTTAAAATGAAAAATTGGATGTCAATTAAGAAAAAATGACTTGTAGCTGGTTGGAAAAATACCATATAAAGGTAATATTATTTTCTTAAATCCGAAATCCAGCTTATTTACTCCTGCCCAAGTAAATCCCACCCAAAACCGGTTTGGGTCCACCAGCTGTAATGGGAAGTCCTCACCATTCCATGAAGATTGGAGTAGACAAAGGTAGTGCCAGGACCATCAACGGCCATGATGGCATTTTGAATCGAAATATTCAGATCTTCATAAATTGTTCCAAATAATTCATACTCAGGATCATAGGCCGTCTGGTCACATTCACAGTAGGAAATGGAAGTTTTCCAGCCGATGATATCAGCTTCCTGGTTAGTAAAATTACTGAGTGGTAATTGTCCATCCATATGCCAGAACAATAAACTGGTCATGCCGTACTGAGAATCCGGGTCAAAGAAATAAATAGTGTCCAGTTCAGCTTTCAGATAATACTGGTAGACAGAGTCCTCCATGTAATAAAAATTACCAGGCAGGGGATCAGATCCGGGGGTGAAATATTCTTCGATGAGGAAGCCGTTTTCATCCTGATCAATTATTTCAACAACCAGTGTATCGTTCAGGTAAGCAAAATTATCGTAGGATTGATTGTTAAAATATTCCTGACCTTCCAATAAAACATAGGTGCTTTTTTGGCCAATCTCCATGCCACAATACATAATAGGATTATCGTTAAAAACTGGAGGCTTGATAGTGCCTTTGTCAGGAATTTCGGTGGTGAGTTCTGTACATCCGATTGCAAGTAGGATAAGAGCCAGGAAAATAGGGAGTTTCATACTAAAATTGAGTTTGGTTCTATTCAGTAAGACGCCATCTTCTGCACATACGTTGGATGATTGGTCTTAAAAAAATTAAGGTTTTCGGCTCCAATTAATATTCATTTTCATTTTTTTAACTTTTCAGTTAATCTATTGTTATACTCTGTGTTAAAAATTGAATTACCCATAACAAGCGGCTATTTTGGGTCCCGTAAACGATTCTGAACCTAAAACATCTGATCATGAAAAACCTAAGCCTAGTCGTATTAATTTCTTTTTTTTCCCTTTCCCTTTTTGCTCAAAGTAATGTAAAAGTCGGCTACCAGGTTTTCAACTACCCTCATTCTGGTGAAACCTTTTCGGTCCTTCTGTGGCTGTCGAAGCGGCGCTGAAAAATAGCTTTAGCCTGCATTTGAA
>QQUB01000541.1 GCA_008501835.1 Bacteroidota bacterium | reverse complement strand
GCGGATCTTTCATTCTCAGTCCTCCGGTGGCAGCATTCCTAGCGTTGGCAAAGACCATTTCATTGGCCTGGCTACGCTCTTTGTTCATGGCATCGAATCGATCTTTCCTGATCAACACTTCTCCCCGAACCTCAACTTTAGTAATACCTTCTTTTGAAAAAGCGGCTTTGAGCGGAATAGAAAAAATTGCCTTGGCATTATTGGTAATTTCATCCCCCACGGTTCCATTTCCCCGGGTTGCTCCTCTAACCAGCCGATCGTTCTCATAAACCAGTGCAATAGAACCTCCATCGAATTTGGGCTCTACTGCATATTCGATATCGACATCCTCCTCCATATTGAGCAGTCGTTTGATCTGCTGATCGAATTCTTTTAGATCTTCCGCATTGTAGGAATTACCCAAAGATAACATGGGTATCAAATGCTCAACGGAAGGAAAATCGGAAGTTAGATCTGCGGAAACACGCTGGGTAGGTGAATCGGGTGTTATCCAATCGGGGTGGGCTGCCTCTATAGCTTCCAGTTGTTTAAACAGGGTATCGTATTCAAAATCACTGATCACCGGATCGTTCTGGATATAATATCTCCATTCGTGATAAATGATCAATTCCTGCAAATCAGACAACTGTTCCTGTTCCGGTTTTTGTCTTTGTTCACTATTTTCGTTTAAATAAGCTTTGGAAAGTTCGTAAAGTGCTTTTTGATTGTCTTTTTGGTACATATTTATGCCTTAGAGATGTTCTCTGCGAATTTAGGGAAGATTTTTGGAAATTGGAGGTAATGGAACGCGGATGTTACGGGTTAAACGGATGAAAACGGATTTTTGACCTACAGGGCGTCCCGATGGGACTAAATAGTCTCGTAGAGACCCAATATCGGTAACCTGGAAACTATAAGCAGAGACAAGTGCCGTAGGTACGATATATGTTTTTGCCCCATAAAAAATATCCGGGCTTAAAAGAACCTGTGTATTTTTGAACAACTTAATCAACACTGCCAAGATCAATACAATGAACAACCTTCAAATCCGCATAGCCAATCAGGAAGACGCCCAATTTATAGCTTTACTTGGACGAATGACTTTTACAGAAACTTTCGGGCACCTGTTCAGGGATATCAATGACCTGATGGAGTATTACGATCGAACTTTTTCTGTATCCAAGATCAGGAGTGGAATGCAAAAACCCAACAATGTTTTTTTCATTGCATTTGTGGATGATTTGCCGGTGGGTTATGCCAAATTGAAATTGAATTGTCCGTCAGAATTTATAGACTCTCCAGACGTTTCCCAGCTTCAGAAGATCTATGTACTGAAAGATTTTCTTTCCATGAAAGTTGGTGTGCATTTACAAAATCAACTGCTCGAAAGAGCTGCACAAACTAATGAAGAAATCTGGCTCTCTGTTTTACACACCAATGAGCGAGCCAAACGATTTTATCAAAAAAACGGTTTTAACAAGATTGGTGAACACGGCTACTCTATTGGCAAAGAGGATTTTCACTTTTTTGTATTATCCAAAAAACTTTAACCACCCAAAAACAATTTATTTATGGTAATAATGAAAACAAAACTCCGAGTTAACAATGATATAGAATCTGTGTTCAATTATTTTTCAAGGAAAGATTATTTAATAAAATATTTTGACCAAGAAAAAGTTCCTCCCAGAATAATCTCTGAAATTGATAGTGAATTTTTCTCTGAAGATGAGAAAATTAAACTGATTTTTGAAGACGACGAAATAGTACAGCATATTCTTGTAGATGAAATAAAAATAAAACCAGACACCTCCATATTTATGCGAATCAGCTATGGGAAAATTATTGATAAAAGTGATTTTGACCCACTATCTGACAATGAAGCAAATTATCTAAACGAAAAATTTAATCAAGCTTCAGGAAATGGTTTTCACTATACAATCCTTTTTAATAAAGATGGTGAATACGTCAATGTTGTCGAGATAACGGAAGTGTTTATAAAAAACCTTTTCGTGAAAATCTTTTGGCTTAGCATTGGTTTTTACAATAAAATAAAACAAACCAACGTCAGGAGAAGAATAAAACAAGAGATTGAAATGATTAAAAAATAGGTTTATTTTTAATCTCCTTAATACAGTCAAGTCCCGAAAAATTGGATAGTTGAACTAAGTTTATAATTTAAATTATATTGTTATCTTGGCAAACCAAATTATTACACCTAACTTTGATATTATACCAGCCCTCACGTAAGAAACTTCCCAGTTAGAAAGTATTTTGAAAATCAAACCGTTATGCTATGCCTGATTTCTCATACAAGGGGAAAGTCTATTATAATCCGGTAACATTTGCCATGGACCGATTAGGAGGAACATGGAAAATGCCCATCCTCTGGCACCTTAAAGACAACGTTTACCGGTACAGTGAACTCAAACGGGCTATCGACAAGATCTCCGATAAAACGTTGACTGCTCAATTGAGAGAACTCGAAGCGGATGGATTCATCCACAGAAAGGTTTATCCTGTTGTTCCACCAAAAACAGAATACAGCATTACCGAAAAAGGAAGGTGGGCTCTCCCCATCGTTGAACACATGCGAAATTTTGGGATCATACTGATGGAAACGGAAGGTATTGATGCTACCGTTTTCCGGTAACCCGTAACTTGAATCACTTAAACTTTACCTTGAAAAATATTGTTCTTTTTATAGACTTTTCTCAACCAAACAAAAGAACATGGCCTATTATTTCAGCAAGGTATTAGAAACTAAAAATTTTGACGAAGCTATTCACCAGGTCACGGCAGAATTAAAAAAAGAAGGCTTCGGAGTACTCAATGAGATCGATCTCCAATCTACCCTCAAAAAAAAGATCAACGCAGACATCAATCGCTACAAAATTCTTGGAGCGTGTAATCCGGAATTTGCCTATAAAGCCGTTCAACAGGAAGAAAATATCGGCGTTTTCTTACCATGCAATGTTGTGGTAAAAGAACAATCAAACGGATCTATTGAAGTATCAGCTGTTGACCCAATTGCCTCCATGGTATCCGTAGAAAATGAGAACCTGGGTGAGGTTGCCGTTATTATCCAGGATAAGCTAAAACGTTTTATTGATCATTTGTCATAACGGATTACCGAAGCCTTTTAATCACTGCTTCACAAACGATGCCAACCGGTACGTTCCATCAGGCAATACGATCCTAATAAAATACATTCCTTTTACAAGATTTGAAACGTCCAAAGAATTCACTTCAGACGTCAGGATACCGTTTTGTATCATTTTCCCCTGAAGGTCAAACAATTGAAACATTGCTGATCCTGAAGTTAAGTTTTCTATCAAAAGCTCATTTTCAACAGGGTTTGGATAAACCCTTACCTGTTGATTATCCAATGTGTTTTCCACCGGATTTATTCCTTCCCAGATAACAGCTGTCCTGGCACTTTCCAATTCTGCAGTACTGATCCATTTTTGTCTTAGAAATTCGGAGACACCTTTCATTTCTTCATCTGTCAAGGCATGATCATAAAAAAGCATTTCTCCAATTTTTCCTTCCCAATGAACATCGGTATAAAAAATATTAGCCAGGGATGGTGCAGTAAAAACTGATCCAAGCACACAAAACTCCATTGGATTAGCCGTATTCAACGGATCGACGATATTTCCATTCAGATACGTTGAACCATTTAGTGTTGTCGCCGGTGCATCATCAGCATATATTTGTGAAGCATCAGCATGCCTGGGAATATTGGCAGACAAGCCTTCCATTGGAGCAGTGGCCTCCCAGGATAAAGCATTCTCTTCATAAGCCATCAAGACAGTTTGATAACCATTTACCCCATTTTCGATCCGCTGTAACCATAAAGTAGCCCAATCCGCAATTCCTAAACCATTTTGATAATTGGATCGGTAAGCGAACCAATTATCCATTGCCCAATTATTGCCCGTAGGGAAAAACCAATCCAACACAGAACTGGTTTCTGGGGCGGGATCATCTATCATACCATCTCCATTAAGATCGGCAGCATCCATGCGCAATAATAACCCATCCACATCAACCGGATCAATAGCCTCTGGGTACTGGGCTGTACTCCTGGCTGCCACATAAAATTCTCCGGCTTCCCCCCCTGGTTCAAAGGTGGTTCCTGTAAATACAGGTGTGCCGCAATCTTCCGTCCCGTACCAAAGGTATTCCAACTCCGGTTGGGGATCCAAAATGTTGAAAATTCCATCTACCGGACCTTCCACGATTGGCGCCTCTGGCATGGTCACAGCAAAACCTCTTCGATTGTTGCTCCATTGCCCTGACCCTACCCAGGATCCTGTAACGTAATAATTTCCCGCTTGTGGAGGTTGAAAATATATTCCGGTTCCTAAAAGCTCTCCACCATTTTCATCAGAAAGCCAATAATAATCAAAGGCAGCTCCAGGATTTTCAATTCTTACCCCGCAATTTTCATCTTTTACAACCACCAGCCCTGTTAATGTGAAGGCATCATAACCTCCTACATTTATATCAGATTCCTTACAGGCTGAAGAAGCATCCGTTACTTCATAGCGATATTCGCCGGGAAGTAATTCCGTTCGGGTAAAAAACCCGTCAAATTCCGGTTTATACTCAAACGGTATGGAAGGATCGGCTCCAATAAATTCAAGTTCCTGTAACTGAATCTGGTTTTCACCGGCGCTGGAAACTACAAATAGCCTGCAGTACTTAAACTCCTGTGGAGAATTAATAGTAAAAACCCTTCGCTGAAAACGCTCCGGAAAATCCTCGTTGGTCCGGGTATCCAATACCGTCCAGTTCTCCCCGTCGTCAGAGCCTTCCAGGCGCCAGTCTTCAGGGTCCCGGGCAGGTACATCGTCTGCGGATGTTATAGCATACCAGGCAACTGTTGTTGGTTCCGAAAATTCATAGCCCACCCACGCATTTTCCGGTATTGCATGGAGCCATTTTGTTCCCAGGTCATCATCAAAAGCCATTTCAGGAAGGTGGTCCCAGGTCGTACCACTGGCAATGATATGATCCGGATTTGCACTGGTAAGGTCTGCAGTGAGTCGATCATACCATTTTATTTCATAGTCCGGAGTTCCTCCGGAAACATCAACGTAAATCACTCCTGTATTAGATTCCATCTCAGATGGATAATACTGATGAGTTACTGTCATCTCTTCAGGTGAAGAAACCAGG
>QQUB01000857.1 GCA_008501835.1 Bacteroidota bacterium | reverse complement strand
GAATCTTCAAGGTCTGTTAATTTGGTAAGTTTTAGATCCATTGTTGAAAGATCCAATTTGTGCAGCTTGTTTCCTGGTTTTAAGACATTGGTAACCTGTTTCAATAGTTCGGTAGCAGGTAATTTCCTCCACTTTGGTTCTAAACTTTTTAGGATCACCCAGTATTTGAAATTTTCTATTAAGCGGACCGTATTCCTTTGTTGAAGTTCAGGAATTATTTTATGCTTGATTTTTTGAATTAATTCAGTGGGCAATCCAAGTACTTTTTGAGTTACCCATAGGAAAAAATCATCGCTAAATTGAGTTACAAGACGCTTCCTGATTGGCGCCTTTTTAATAAGTGGTTTTAATTTGGGAAGATCCGGGTTAGATTTTAGGATCTGAGCTTCCAATTCAGGTACCGTTTTCATTTCACTATTCCACGGAAATCTGCCTTTTTTAAAAAAGAAAAAAAATGCAGTTTGCATGGAAATTTTTCTGTCAAAAACTTCTTGATGTTGAAAAGGCATTTTTGCTAATGCCTTTTCAAGCGCATCAACCACCATGGCAGGGAATTGGTTCTCCCAATTTGATGAAGACTCGATGGATAGATCCAATTCCAATCGATCAATAAAAACGGTGTCCTCGGAATTGCCACAATAATTATTAAGGATATTCTCCATAAAAGGCAATGCCTTCTTCATCAGTTTGTTGGAGAGGTTATCCTGCAATTGGGCAATTTTTTGACCATTGACTTCCTTGTTGACCGGTTGGTCAAGTGTTAAGTCTAAATAAAGCGTTTGTATTTGATGTGAATGAATCATTAAGATGTTTTACTTAATGTCAGGTATATTTCGGTCACGATTAATGGGGTTTCTTCGAGGGTTTCCCAAAATTATATCAGGAGCTCCAGTAACTTTTACCCTTGACCCAGCTACTCTGCCTAGACCCCTTCTGGAAATCTTCAGTTTATTATTTAAACTGGATACAATTCCAATTTCTTTTTCAAATGTCAAGACATCCTCGGCCACTTTATTATTCAGTGTATTTATTTCTTTCTTTTTATTGTCATCGAGGTCTTCTTCATTTATTACAGCTAATACCGCATTACCTACCTTGGCGACTTCATCGTAAATACTGATATACTGATCCAGTTTTACAGGGTCATTTTTTATTGCATCATCATTCAGTTTGTCTTTAGCCTTCGTAAGGTTTTCTTTTATTTTATCAACAACTTGTGTAGAGTTCTTTCCTTTTATCAAATCGGATACTTTATCTTCTTTTAATAAATCAGACAATTCTTTATTAAATTTTTGATAATCTTTCAGGTCATCAGCAGGGATTTTATCAAATTTTCCTCTGCTAAGATTTTGGTCAAAGCTATTTATTGAGCTTGCAGCCTCCACCTGGGGCGTATGTTTTTCAAGCCTGGTTTTAATTTCAATCAATTTGTCGTAATCATAAATTCGATTTGTTGTTGATGCTCCGGTACTACCTCCAACTGTGGATGTCAATGAGACTTTTATTGCATTCGTACGTTTGTCAAAGCTTGTGTTAAAGGTGAATTTGGAGTCATTTGACTCATAAATTTGTGTTCCTCTTCCCTGGGAGATCAAACGCTCAACTGACCATTGATACCCATTGTCAAGATCTGGTTTTGAAGGAGCTACGGTTATGGATAATATTTGATTTGTTTTGTCTTTATTTTTATCATCAATTTTTACTTCTTCGATTTCAAAATCGGAAAAGACCTGGGCAACCTTTATGACAGCATCTTTTCGAATGCCTTTAACTTCATAACTAAATTTATTATCGCCGACCTTTAAAAGAGAGGGCTTGAAATTGTAATTCCTGTCTTTGTTAATAGAAAGTCCCGGAATTTTGGGGGTAATAACACCCCCTTTAGGATTTACCGTAATGGTATGGTTACCGGAATCATCATCTATGTAATAGACCTTTTGGTCCAGGGTTATTTCTATTTCAGGAGCCTGGAAGGCATATGTAATCGATGGGGTATCGCTGCAACAGCGGTAGGGTAAGTAAAAATCAGCAACGACAATTCCTTTCTCGATACTGTAAAACTGATCAGGTAAAATGGGGTTAACCAAAATATTTGACTGAAAATCAACTCTGGGAAGCGAAAGGTTTAATCCCTTAATATCAAGCTTGTCCTTAGCCAATTTCATTTTATTAATTCCGCGATAACTGGCGATTCTGGAATCTGGCTCCTTAGTTAGTTTTTTAGGTGTGTTTTCTATCGCTTTTACTCTGAGTGTTTCCTCTTTTAGCAATTCCTTTATTTTTTCATTATTTTCCTTGTCAGCAATAAATCCAGGATCTTCCTTTAAGGATTTTACATCTATTTTCAATGGTTCAAAGGGCTGAAAGGGGAGGACAGGAAAAGGTCGAGGAATTAATGGCAGGTCCGGAATCGTTGGTTGAAGTGCCTTTTCATCATAATAAACAAGCACTAAGGTTCCACCTTTAGGTACACCACCTCCATGCTCCATTTCAGGGTGTTTTGCGATAAAATTTGAAAAAATAAATTCCTGTTCCAATTTTTCCTTCCTTCTAAGCCATTCATTTACAATGGATTGGAATTTTTCGGTTGTACAATCATTCAGTAAATAATCCAAATAGTTGATGATCTTGAGTTCTTCAACGGAGGCTGAATCTCCCAGGTCGAATATATGGTCTCTGTATTCCATTATTTCTTTAAGAAGATCATTATATTTCAATTGAAAATCTTCAAATTGGAAATCTGAAATATTTTCGGATGAAATGGCTTCTTTTACTTTATCGATGTGATCGATGATAGAAAGGGTTCGTTCTCCCCAAGTGGTAGCCCATTCAAAAACAGCAGGATTTTTTCCAACAAAGGATTCACTGTAATAATATTCCAACAGGTTCTTTTTACTAGTTGCTCCAATACTTAATTCAAGTTTATGGTTATGATAAATGCTGCCTAGTGCTTTATCATTATTATCACGAGCTGATTTTGCGGCAATGGTATAAGAGTTATTAAATTTTAATTGCTTCTTGTTACCGACATCTAATAACTCTTCATTTATTTCCAGACGTCCTTTTTTCTTTTTTTCAAAATCTCTTTCTGTTGGTTGGGCAATATACGTAATAGGTTGACTGTCTATTAAAGAAGCAAAGGCAGGTGTTACTATCGGCCCAAATTTAAATGGTAATAATTTGACATAATTTTTAAAAGAATTGGCAATATCATCATCGATTGAGAATGAGGAAAGATCCAGTTCCAGGTTTTCGAAATAGGCTGCCTGTTTATCCAACAAACAATACAATTCTTCTTTGTAGGTATCAAAATCCGATTCAAGATCCTGGAAATACAATGAAAAATCCTTGTGTGCTATGGCATTGCCTTCAATACCTAAGTTAATTGCCACCACATCCATCGATAAACCATAGTCCTTTCTCCAGGTGTCTAATTCTTCGATAACGGTTTGATATGATTTTCCAATATGCCCTTCAACTTTATAAAAGTTATTATCATCCAAAGTCATTGAAAGACTTCGGATACTTTTTTCCAATAAATCATAGGCATAGACATCTTTTAATTCACCATTTATGGTTTTCTGAAATGACCAGTTTTTTATTAAATGTTGGTTCGAACTGGAAAGGTTATAATAAAAAGGAATAGCTCTTTCAGATAATGGATAGTTGCTTGATTTACTTGGGGTTACCCGGATGTCAGATCGAAGAGACTGCAGTCCGACTCCTTGAAACCGACTTAATATCAAGTACAATTTATAATGAAGAGAAATGACTTGAGATTTGAGAAAAGGATGTGCTTGAATTTGTGTGACAGGGGTGAAATGCTGCCGGTATTTATCCAGAAGATTTTCCGGGTCAAATCCTCCTTCGATTCCTGAGGTTGAGAACGGGTTGTTGATAAATTCATTTCCAAAAAGACGACCAGAAGGGAGTTTAACTTTCCCCAGAAGAATGTGTTTTGGAAACATTTTTTCATTGGTGTCGCATTCACTGATCCACTTTATTGCCGTCTCCCTAAGTTCATTATAGGCTTCGATTAGGTCTTTTACAAAAGTATAGAGATATTGAATTCCCCAATGATTTCTAACATTTAGAGCGGTATTAACCAATTGTGTTAATTGATTATTGATATTTGCAAACACTTGTCTTTGGGTATTTTCAGGGTACACGTTTTCAAGGATTGGAAATAACAATTTATAGCTATTCAAAATAGCAGTACTAAGAGAGGGGATAACGTCACGAATTAATTGACCATATCGTTGATTTAACCCGAAATATGAAGTTATTTCCTGAGCAGCTGCATTGAATTTGGCTATTTGGAGTTTTGGTAATTGAGTAGCATCCCCTTTTATCTTCCGGTAAAATAGTTCCCTATGGTGGATTTTTTTAGCAACCACCGTTGGCATTAGGATTGCTTTTAGAGTAAACTCCCTGGTCATTCCCTTGTCATTGCAATCATTTACGTCGCAATTTTTGAGCTGAACATCTCTTGTCTCCAAATAAAACATTACGACACAGTTATTAATAACAAATCGGTCATTTAGGTTTTGGATTTGTCTTTGTTCCACAATGTCAAATTCAGTTTTGTCCTCAACGAGTTCAAACATTGATCCTAATGTTGGTATGGGAAAAGGAATATTTGGCAACCTGTCAGGTAGAAAGTTGGGGTACCGTAGTTTATTGATTTGCAGTACACTTATTTTTTTTTCGGATTTTACTTTTTGTATAAATTTTCTGTTAAATTTTGAGGCAAAATCAAAAGGTAAAACCTGTAAAAAATTGTTATCTGACCTGCTGAAAAATGAATAAGGAGGCTCAGCTTTGTTTTCAAATTTTCTAAAGGATTTGAATTCAAGTTTTTCTGATTGGATTAAATAACCAGAGGAGGTAATAGCGGTCCCGGGAGATATTTCCAGGGTATTTGTTCGAGTATTATAAGTTGGTTCCAAACCACAAACGATACCTACACCAATGGTTTTGTTTCTGGTCAGCCTGGATTGTTCTTCCAAATAACCATGCAGGTCGTTTAGGTGATCAGCACTTAATACTTGATTAGGCTCGAAAATCGGATATTCCTTAAAATTTGGATTCATGTTTTTGATTTAAAAGATTCCTAAATTAGTGTTCCCAAGCTGAATAGGATTGTCATCTGCATCCTCTTCGCAATCATGCAGGG
>QQUB01000072.1 GCA_008501835.1 Bacteroidota bacterium | reverse complement strand
AATCCCGATATTGGAGGTCATTCTTATGAAAAGGCAGCCACCCGGTTTAAGGACCCTTACCAATTCAGAAAACATCAAATCAAAATCCTCATGGCTTTTGGCGAAATGTAAAACGGCACTGCAAATGATGTGGTCAAAAAAACCTGAATCGTACTCAAGGTTTTGGAGCTCACCTAATTTAATCCGATCAGGTTTAATGGAAATTTCAAGGGTTTTTGCAGTTCGCATTAATGATTCCAATGCCTCCTCCTTTGCATCAACTGCATAAACATCATACTCGTTTTTGGCAAGCCAGAACAAATTGCGACCTCCACCGCAACCGGCATCCAGTATCTTATGGTTAAGGTCATACCTTCCCTTGAGAATCTGATCCAGCAGGTAGATGTCAATGTTTTGCAATTCTTGTTTAAGCTCTGTAAGATTCATTGTAAAGAAAGAAATGATTTATTTTTTAACCACAGAGAACACTGAGCAGGCACAGAGTTCACGAAGGTCACATTTGAATTAATTTGGAACAACCTGAAACTCCTGAAACAAAATGAAACCCACAACATCCTCTATTCCACGAACAAAATATTATCATCCTCCAGCAAAGGCATAAGTTTGTATTTCAAGTATAGTTGTACCGTTGCCAGTACATCCTTTTCACAGTATTTAGCAATGCGTTTGAGATCTTTTTCCTCCCAGTACACTCGTCCTACTTCACTGCCGTCGATATCGTCTTTTGGAGAAGGAAATCCGAAAACTGCAGCCAATAATTTAAGGGAAGTATAATTTTTAAAATCGCCGAATTTCCAGAATTCGAGAGTGTCGATAAGGTGTTTTGTTTCCCAGGGTTTCTTACCGGCAATATCCAGCATGGCTGGCAGAGGAAGTTGATTGATCAACATGCGTCTACAAATGTAGGGCACATCAAATTCTTTGATATTGTGACCGCAAAGGCCATGTTTAGCTGGATTGTTATAGTGTTGATTCAGCAGTTCTGAAAAGTCTTCCAGTAATTTTTTTTCATCGTCGTCTGCAAAAGACTTTAGCCGTACGGACAGCTTTTTACTCTCCTTATCCCGATAGACTAATCCTACAGAAATGCAAATGATCTTTCCGAATTCTGCAAAGATTCCAGCCCTGTCAGTATAAGCCTCCGTCGCTTCTTCATCCGTGATGGGCTCGTCGTATTTGCGAAGGACACTTCGCGATTTTAATTTCCAGAGTTCCTGAAAGGTCTCATCCAGTTCTCCATAGGTTGCTTTTCCGGAAACTGTTTCTACGTCGAGGAAAAGTATGCTGCCAATGTTTGCCATATTTCAAATTTTTGGAAAAATACGAAAAAACCACGTACCCACCGAACCTGTCTTCCTGAACAGGCAAGATTCATACGGCTGGATCGAGGACTTAACAGATTTTGGCGGGTAAGAAGGGTTTTCTGCAAAGTACCGCCGTATAAAAAGCATCAATGAACCATTCATTCTTTTAATTCTTTTGATCAAAATTTTTGCTCACAAATTTGCATAAAGGTTTTCGAAACAACCGGAGGTTAGCCGTTTACTTTCGGTTTTAGCCGTATTTAATCGGTTATAGCCAGGAAGGGTAGAAAAATCCAGAAGTAAAATTGTTTTGGTTTGATTTTTTGTAATTTGGGAAATTCCTGATCTGACCGGGTTTGGTCAGAAAAGTAAACCAATTTGTTGAACCGCAATTGATTTTTCAATGGCCAATTTTCTACAACCAAAACCTAAGTAAAGATGAAGTCTTTTTATCCTGCATTTTTTCTGATGATCATTTTGGAACTTATTAGTTTCCAGGTGCTGGCTCAAAAAAAATCCGAAATAAAAGGGAATGCCACTCCGGAATCCCTGGGTATTTCTTCTCAGGCAGTCCTTGATTTTATTACTGCTGCTGAAAAAGAGCGACCGAATGAATTGCACAGTTTTTTCATTTTGCGTCATGGCAAGGAAGTAGCGAGTGGATGGTGGCACCCATATGAATCAGAAACGGCTCATATGTTATACTCGCTCAGTAAAAGTTTTACATCCACTGCTATAGGAATCGCCCAGGAGGAAGGGTTGCTTTCAATTGATGATCAGATTATCAGTTTTTTCCCGGATGAGGTCCCCGATAGTATTTCCTCAAACCTGAAAGCCATGCGTATCCGGGATTTATTGAAAATGAACAGCGGTCATAACCAGGAACCGATGGCTGCGACGATGCAAAACCCTGACAGCTGGGTAAAAGGCTTTCTTTCCGCCGAGGTGGAACATAAACCAGGAACTCACTTTGTATACAACAGTATGGCAACATTCATGCTGTCCGCTATCATCACCAAGGTAACAGGAGAACGCCTCAGGGATTATCTGATGCCAAGGCTCTTTGAACCGCTTGGAATAGAAAAACCAAAATGGGAACAAAACGCTAACGGCATCGACTTCGGTGGATGGGGATTGTATCTGCGTACGGAGGACATTGCCAAATTCGGACAATTACTGCTTCAAAAAGGAAAATGGAAAGGAGCTCAGCTTGTTTCCGAGGCCTGGGTAGAAGAAGCCACCTCTTTCCAGACTTCCAATGGCAGTAATCCCGAAAGTGACTGGGAACAGGGTTATGGCTATCAGTTCTGGATGTGCCGTCATGAGCTCTATCGCGGAGATGGTGCTTTTGGTCAATATTGTATTGTAATGCCGGAGCAGGACGCAGTTCTCGCTATTACTTCAGGATCAAAAGATATGCAAGCCATAATGAACCTTGCATGGAAACACCTTTTACCAAATTTTAAAGATAGCCCGTTAAAACAGGATGAAGCTTCCTTTAAGGCTCTGCGGAAAAAAACTTCCAACCTGAAACTCTACCCGGTGAAAGGATCTGAGACTTCTTCCAAAGCTAAGGAAATTTCAGGAGTGACCTTTGCCCTGGAGCCAAATGACTGGGGCTTGAAAAGTATTGTTTTTAATTTGACTGACAAGGAAAAGTCGATCACCTTCAACACAATGGGTGACAATTATAAAATCCCGGTTGGTATTGGGGAATATCGTAAAGGATATTTCGATTTTCCTCAGGTAGGCAGGCAGTCCGTAGCCACTTCAGCAGGGTGGATCGAAAATGATGCTCTTCAGCTAATGTTTTTCCTGGATGAAACACCCTATGGAATAACAGCAAAAGTAACCTTCAATGGAGACCAGATGAAGATGGAACGGGAATTTAATGTGTTTTTTGGACCAACAAAACAGAGGTCGCTTGTAGGAAAGGCCAGGAAATAGGAGTTTCAGATTTCATGTCGGTTTTTCAGGGTTTTCGTACCCACCGAATTCATTCGGTGGGATGGCTGGCCGAATGAATTCGGCCAGTACGGGGAGAAGGTTTTAATAATTCAAAACAGAAGCCAGCCACCGCTCTGCCTCCTCAACTGACATGTTTTTACGTTGTGCATAATCTTCCACCTGATCCCTGCTGATTTTACCAAGTCCAAAATATTTAGCTTCCGGATGTGCAAAATACCATCCGCTAACAGAGGCAGCCGGGTACATGGCAAAACTTTCTGTCAGGCTTATTCCGGTATTTTTTTCAACATCCAATAATTGCCAAAGCATGTCCTTTTCGGTATGTTCCGGACAAGCAGGGTAACCAGGAGCCGGACGAATACCACGGTATTTTTCCTTGATCAGTGCATCATTGTCAAAGGATTCGCCTGCAGCATATCCCCAGAATTCCTTCCTGATGCGCTCGTGCATACGCTCGGCCAAGGCTTCTGCTAATCGATCAGCCAGGGCCTTGAGCAGGATGATGTGGTAGTCATCGTGTTCCTTTTCGAAACGCTGGATGTGTTGCTCAATACCAATCCCTGCCGTGACAGCAAATGCACCAATGTAATCTTTTTTACCGCTGGAAGCAGGAGCGATGAAGTCACTAAGACAGTAATTCGGCAAGCCAGGAGCCTTTTTTAATTGCTGGCGCAGATGTTGCCCTGAATATAGTTTTTCTTTGCGGGATTCATCTGTGAAAATATCTATACTGTCAGGTTGATTTTGCTCAGCAGGAAACAGGCCTGTTACCGCCTTGGCCGTTAACCATTTTTCGTCAATAATCTGGCGAAGCATACTCCGGGCATCATTATAGAGCCTTTGAGCTTCCTGGCCTACAATTTTGTCTTCCAGGATTGCCGGGAATTTTCCAGCCAACTGCCAGGTAGAGAAAAATGGTGTCCAGTCAATGTATTCCGTCAATTCTTCGATGCTGTAATTGTCGAAAACTCTTATTCCGGATTCAACCGGGACAGGTGGATCATAAGTTTCCCAATCAGTTTGGAAAGCATTTGCCCTGGCCTGTTCAAGTGACAGATAGACTTTCTTGGCTTTTCTGTTGGTATGATTCTTCCTGATTCTCTCGTAATCCGTTGAAATTTTTTCAACAAAAGTTTCCTTATTTTCTTTATTACTCAAAAGGGAATTGATAACTCCCACACTGCGTGAAGCGTCTAAAACATGAATAGCCGGACCATTGTAATTTGGAGCGATTTTAACGGCTGTGTGCGTCTTTGATGTCGTAGCTCCTCCGATTACCAGAGGAATGTCAAGAGATTGTCGCTCCATCTCGGCAGCTACATTAACCATTTCTTCCAGAGAAGGTGTGATCAGACCACTCAGGCCAATAATGTCCACGGATTCTTCCAAAGCTTTGTTCAGAATATTTTGCGTGGGCACCATAACGCCCATATCAATGATCTCATAATTGTTGCATCCAAGGACTACACCAACGATGTTTTTGCCGATATCGTGAACATCTCCTTTAACTGTAGCCAACAATACTTTACCCCTCGATCGGCTGCCTGATGCTTTTTTGGACTCTTCAATAAAAGGTGTTAAATAGGCTACGGATTTTTTCATAACCCTGGCACTTTTGACCACCTGGGGCAGGAACATCTTGCCGGAGCCAAAAAGATCCCCAACCACATTCATTCCGTCCATCAGCGGGCCTTCAATTACGGCCAGCGGATCGTTCAATTTTTGCCGGTCTTCTTCCGTATCATCTTCAATATATTCGTTAATCCCCTTCACCAGTGCGTGAGATAACCTTTCCACCACCGTTGCTTCCCGCCAGGAAAGGTACTTGTGAATCTGCCGGCCGCCGCTACCTTTGGTGGATTCGGCCATTTTGATCAATTGTTCCGTAGCGTCAGGGGTTTTATTG
>QQUB01000543.1 GCA_008501835.1 Bacteroidota bacterium | reverse complement strand
TTTGGGTCCCGTAAACGATTCTGAACCTAAAACATCTGATCATGAAAAACCTAAGCCTAGTCGTATTAATTTCTTTTTTTTCCCTTTCCCTTTTTGCTCAAAGTAATGTAAAAGTCGGCTACCAGGGTGTCAACTACCCTCATTCTGGTGAAACCTTTTTCGGTCCTTCTGTGGCTGTCGAAGCGGCGCTGAAAAATAGCTTTAGCCTGCATTTGAATGTTGCCTATTTAACTGACCATGAGGTGATTGCAGTGGATTCCGATGTTATTACCAGAGGACTGAAATTTGAACCTGAGTTACGCTTTTATCCTCGTAAGGAGCTTAAGGGCTTTTTTTTAGGCGCACGAACCTCCTACACCAATTTTTCTTCTATACTCAAAACCGGAAAGGATAAAGTTGATTTCCCAACATGGGGTGGGGAAGAGGCCATTTTTGGATATGGTGGAGTTATCGGTTATCAGGCCAACTTCTCTGAAAATTTAATAATAAGTACAGTCCTGGGCCTTGAAGTAGAGAGCAAATTCAGTGAAGCTATGGGATCAGTGGGTGTATCACTTGGTTACCGCTTCTAGAAATACTATTTTTTATAGGGTTTCACTCAAATTACTTGTTAAAGCTAATATATTCTATGAAATTGAAACCTGAATTAAAAATGCATAGTGCTGAGTGAAGAGTGTAGAAGTGTGAAAGGAATTGATTTTTCTTTTTATTGAAATCTAAACACTGTTGAAAAGGTAGATTACACCAAATGACTGATCATAAATTCTAAATTCAACACTCTTCACCATGCACTTTCAGATTCTCATTAAACTGGGGGTTCTTCTTTTATGTGAGAAGAGAAATAAAAAATAGTATTTCTGCTTAATACCGCGCCCCAAACAAAAGGGTCCCGATTCTTACCATCGTGGCTCCTTCCTCAAGGGCGATCGGATAATCTCCGGACATGCCCATGGAAATTTCCCTGAAGGAGTCAACATTTTCGAACCAATTGATTTTGAGTCGATCAAAAATAGATTTGAGGGTTTTGAATTCCTCTCTTACCTGGTCCATATCATCGGTAAATGTGCCCATGCCCATGACGCCGGTTATTCGGACATTTCCCATGGGATTATCCTTTAAAAACATGAGCAGTTCTGATGCACCTTCATAATCAAGCCCGAATTTGGTGGTTTCGCGGGCAATATGGAATTGGAGCAGACAATTGATTACTCTGTCGTGTTTGGCGGCCTGTTTGTTAATCTCATTAAGCAGTTTTATGCTATCCACTGCATGAATGGTATCGATGAAAGGAGCAATGTATTTGACTTTGTTGGTTTGTAAATGACCTATTTCGTGCCATTGGATGTCTTTGGGAAGATTTGCAGCTTTGGCAACCAGCTCCTGTACGCGGTTTTCTCCGAAGATTCGCTGTCCCATATTGTACAGCCTCATGATGTCTTCCTCCGATTTGGTTTTTGAAACAGCGACCAGTTTGGCATCATAGGGAGCTAAGGCTGTAATTATTTTGTTAAACATTTTTATGAGGATTTTAACAAGTCAATTAAAATATTGGTGTTTTTTGCTCGTTTTAAGGAGCAAGTTCCAGAACATTTCCAAATTCCGAGATCATGACCAATAGCAAATTCGAAAGAGCAGCTCGATTTAACAAAGCCAAAGCATTTTTTCTCACTGCAGTTTTACATGTCGTTTTAATCGGAGGTATTGCCACCTATGGTGATGGTTCTCTGTCTGAAATGCTTCCTGAAAAAGTTAAATCATTCCTTGGCTGGGAAGAGGACATTGACAATTCCCTGGAACAAAATGATGAGGTCGCTCTTCGACCCTAAATATATTCCCCTTACGCAATAGACATTTTCAAACCATATAAGGCGGAGAAAACCATCCGCTATAGATTTTCTTGAATCCTTAGGTTGAAACGGAGTAGGGCAGGTAACACTGCTCTGCTCTTGTTTTATTATGCAAATACACCACTACCAATTTTTTCAAAAAATAGTAGCGGTCACTCCTATCAACATATCCTCGGCAACTGCTCTCCAACCAGCATATTAACCACCCGCTTCCCACCGATGGTAGAAGTCAGCACTACTTCTCCGCTATGATCTTCAACAACTTCTCCAATAATTGCTGCATCCGCACCATTCTCAAGGGTTTTCAAAGTTGCCAGGACTTCATCTGCAATTTCATTTTTTACTACAGCAATAAACAACCCTTCATTGGCCACATACAAGGGATCAAACCCTAATATTTCACATGCTGCCGCCACCTGTGAATCAAGGGGCAGGTCCTTCTGCAAGATGTCCACTCCGATTTGTCGATCCCTGGCTATTTCATTCAAGACTGTTGCTACGCCACCCCGGGTGGGGTCTTTGAAAAGGTGAATATCCTTTCCAAACTTGTCAAGCAAAGCTTTAATGGTAAAGTTAAGATTGCAGGTATCACTTTCTATGGTCGTTTCAAATTCGAGGCCTTCCCTGACAGACATAATGGCCATCCCGTGAGCTGCGATATTGCCATTGATGATGATCTTATCTCCAGCTTCGACGTTGGTAACGTTGATATCTGCCTGTGGATGGATTTTTCCAAGACCGGTAGTGTTGATGAATATTTTGTCACCCTTTCCTTTCTCCACAACTTTTGTATCCCCGGTAACAACCTTAACTCCTGCTTTCTCACATGCCCATTTTATGGAAACGAGAATTTTCCAGAATTCCTCCATTTTCATGCCTTCTTCCAGTATGAAACTCAAGGATAGGTATTTCGGAATTCCTCCACACATAGCCACGTCGTTCACAGTTCCGTTGACAGCAAGTTCGCCGATGTCTCCACCAGGAAAAAAGATTGGAGAAATGACAAAACTATCTGTAGAAAAGGCCACCTTTCCATCAAGGTTGAAAATCGCCCCATCGTGGCGTTGATCGAGTTCTTCGTTTGACAAGAGGTCAAAAACTCCGCTATCCAGTAATTTATTACTTAAAAGTCCGCCACTTCCGTGTCCCAGGGTGACGATGTCAAAATCCATTTTGGGCATTGGACATGACAATTGCATTTTGATTTTATCTGACATATTGTTCAATTTAGGAGTCCAAAATTACCTATTTAAACCCTAATAATGAACTATTGTTTCCTTTAATTATTAAGCCTTGGCAGAGAACTTTTTTGACTTTCTCAAACCCTCTAATCCTTGCGAACTTTGCGCTTCTCCCTGTACATTGCGTTTAAACTTCTTGTGTCTCCAATCAATGCTTTAACTTCCTGTAACAAAAGAAGGGTGTGGCTATGTATCTATTTGAAATCAGCCTATCCCGCAGTTGCTCAATTTTGATTTAACCACAGAGCCTGTCCCGTACCAAAGGTTGGGAGTTCACGGGGAAGGCACAGGGAACACAGAGGTAGAAATACAACAACTTGAACTCATTGAACTACTTGAACAATTTGAACCTGGTTCTATCCCGATACTAATATCAAACAACTCCAATAAAGTCCCTCACTTTTCGTATTTTAGCATCACTTTTTAAACAAATTGAACACGCAAATTTCATTTATGCCATTTTTCCAATTATCAGAAAATGATACCTCTTTTCCACCGGCTCATTTTGCCGATATGGAAGGCATGATCGCTATTGGTGGAGACCTTTCTGCTGAGCGGGTGTTAAACGCCTACGGCAATGGTATTTATTTCTGGTTTGGACCAATGGATCCCTTAAAATGGTGGTCTCCCGATCCACGACTGGTATTTTTTACCTCGAATGTTGAAGCTTCTATTACCCGGGAAAGCTCCTGGAGGTTGTCCCTTGACGAAGCTTTTGAAACCTTGATGCGAAAATGCCAGGAAGTCCAGAACAGTAAACCCATGAATGAGTACTGGATAACGGAGGAAATGGCGGCTATGTATCTGGAACTATTTGAGCAGGGCAAAGCCCATTCAGCAGAGGTATGGGAAGGAGAAGAAATGATAGGAGGATTATTTGGCATTAGCCAGGGCCACCTGTTTTTTGTTGAATACCTTATGACAGCAGATCAAACTGCTGATACATTTGCCCTGGAACAGCTTGCTAAATGGCTTGGAGAAAAGGATTTCCCATTCATTGATTTACAAAAAATAATTGAGGATACAGGAGATATTGAAATAGATGAAATATCGAGATTGGAATACCTGGATTACATATCCAAAAATAATACTAAATCAGACTTACCAATTCCTTGGAAAACAACTACTTAAAACAAACAAACGCAACAAATTAACATGGACTACCAACAAATTCAAGACAAAGCCAGGGAATTAATCCAGGAAGGAAACTATGAGGCCTTGATCGATTTGTATATCGATGCCTTGGAATACGACTTCCCGAATAGTGTTCAGGGGGAATTTCTGAGTGCCCTGGGAGAGTTATTCGGGCATTTTGGCGATAAACAAAAGGCAATAGATCATTATTCGGCTGCACTGGAAATTTTTCGCGGGGAGGAATCCAAAGAAGGAAAGGGTGATTACTTCGCGGTTATGGCAGCGGTAGCCAACAACCTGGGCATCCTGCATGAAGAAATGAATGACGATGGAAACGCAGCTGACAGGTTCAAGGAGGCTATGGAAAATTATGAAAAACTTGCAGAGAGAAAACCTGACGCTTACCGGCCCTACGTTGGTACAACTTATTACAACCTTGGAAACCTTTTTGGTAAAAAACCGGATTATTATCAAAGCCGAAAGTATTTTCAGAAGTCCTATGAGGTATTTAAGGAATTGGCGGAAGCCAATCCGGACCATTATGACGGATATGTGGCCAATGCATTGATCAGTCTTGGCAATAGTTATATAGAAGAGCATGATTATGCCAATGCTGAGGTTTATTTCAAAAGAGCGGTTACTTTATATCGGGTACTTACTGAAAAGTCTTTTGAAACCTTCGCACCTTACCTGGCCGCTACGCTGAATAATCTGGCGGTGGCCTGCAAGAATACTAAACAGCAGGATAAAGCAGTTGGGTTTTACCAGGAAACCCTGGAGTTATACAACCAGCTTGTTGAAGTGAACCAAGGGGCCTTTTTACCCTACAGGGCAGGTACCCTAAATAGTATGGGCATACTTTTCTTAGAAATGCATGATAACGATGAAGCAATCAACTTTTATGAACGCGCCATTGAGGATTACGAAAAACTATCTGATCACCAACCAGACACCTTCAAT
>QQUB01000016.1 GCA_008501835.1 Bacteroidota bacterium | reverse complement strand
ATATTCATCACTACCTTTATTGCCTTTTTCGCATTTTCCTATGGCCCGGTGACCTGGATCGTTTTGTCTGAGATTTATCCCACCAGAATCAGAGGTACCGCAATGTCTATTGCCACGATGTCCCTTTGGATAACGAACGTCTTAGTCGCACAGGTTTTTCCAAGGATGAATAGCTGGTCAGAAGGAGGAACGTTTTTTGTTTTTGGAGGCATTACGATTATGGCTTTTGTTTTTGTGAGTATATTTATTCCGGAAACGAGGCGAAAAAGCCTTGAAGACATTGAACATCAACTGATAAAACCTGAATAAGGCTGACCTAAAAAGAAAAGACCATGAGGGAATTTTTCTCAAACATAGAAGTTGGGGTAATTGTCCAAATCCTTTCCCTGTTTATTGCGGTTGCGACGTTTATCATTGCCCGGGCCATTGAAAAAATGCGCGACCGCAGAACTGCCAACAGGGAAATCTATCAAAAACTCGAACTCGCCTCTATTGATCTATTCAGATTTGAAGCGAGAAACCTCGACCTTATCCGACCTGTTTGGGAAAAGGATACGAATTTGCCCGCTCCGGGAACAGCAGAATTCAAAGCCACGACCAACTATGTTTGCCAGATGCTTAATCTTTTTGAGATAGCTATCAAATTCAGGCAGGACAGGATTTTGCCACCGGATGTTTTTGGATCCTGGGTAGCCTGGTTTCACGACCTGGTCACCGCTCCGGGATTCCCGTTGTTCTGGGAGGATCAAAAATGGGATTACCTTCCCCAATTACGGCATATCATGAATGCCGGATTAAAACTTAAGGCTGAAGAAACTGATCCCGAGGTAATTGAAAGCAAATTTTATGAATATGTATCCCATGTTTTAAAATGTGATATTGTCCGAGGCTGGACTGAGGAGGGGGAAAATACCCCTTATGATGATTTTTGGGACCGGAATAAACAAGTCAGAAAAAGCAAAAAGGTAACTGAATTCAATACTCAAAAAATGACTGTTGACTGGATCACTGATGTTTCACAAGTACCTGCACTTGCCCAATTGTTTATACATAATTCAAAAGAAAACTATATCTCTCACGGAGAAATTCAGGTCGGAAGAGCCATTAGTGATAAAGAATGGGCTGAGGATATAAAAGAACAAATGGAAAAGGAATTCAAAGAGGCCCTGGAAGCATCTCCATTCGGTCCTTCACACCTTGTTGGTGCCAGCTATAAAAATGAATACATTGGGCTCATTCTTTTGGAATACACTGAATTTCCAGGCGGATGGTTCGCAACACTCTCTGACATTGTTGTTGATTCCCGCTTCCGCAACCGGGATCTTGGGGAAAAAATGGTGAAATGGGTAACCGAACATCTAAAGAGCATGGGATCAATCAATTATTTGCCGAGAGTAACCTCAATAATGAATCTGCTCACCAATTTCTAAACAAAATGGGTTTTAAAACTTTGTCAAAAGTTTTTCGAAAGCGTATCTGAACATGAAAAAGAAAATTCTCGTTCTGGGAGGAACACAATTTATTGGAAGAAGCCTGGTGGAAAAATTGTTTCTCGAAAAAAATTTTGAAATCACCCTGTTTAACCGTCACAAGACAGGCATCAATTTGTTTGAGGACATTCCAAAGATCCGTGGAGACAGGGAAACTCCTGATATCAATAAAATTAAAGACCATCACTGGGATTATGTTATTGATCTTTCGGGCTACTATCCTGATTCCCTAAAAAATGTTTTAGATAACCTCAACCCTGATGTGTCAAAATACATCTTCATTTCTACTTGTTCAGTTTATGATAATGAGCAGTATCAACTGCCCATGAGAGATGAAAATGCACCAATCTTGTCTTGTTCAGAAAAACAGTATTCCGACAGAACGGTAACATCCTATGGCAACAGAAAGGCAGAATGTGAACGCATTTTAATGGATTCCGGAATAAACTATTTCATTTTCCGTCCCGCGCTGGTTTATGGTCCATACGACCATACAGATCGTTTATATTACTGGCTCTATCAGGTAAAAAAGGGTGGTCCCCTTTTGTTACCGGATAAAGGACAAGGAATTTTTTCACTTACCTATGTAAAAGATCTTGTAGAAGTTATTACCCGGGCTCTTTCAAAAGAAACACCCAATAACACTTATAATGTCATATCCCAACCCAAAAGCTCCATTCGGATGATTGTCGAGGAGGCCGCCTCAATTCTGAAAAAAGATTTTCGGGAGGTGAATGCATCGCCATCTTTTTTGAACATCCACAATGTGGCTCAATGGACGGATATGCCACTCTGGCTGGATTGCAATTATTACACTTATGAGAACGAAAGCATGAAAAAGGATTTTAATTTCTCTCCTCAACCCTTTCAGGAAAGTTTGAATAAAACCATTCAGTTTTATGATAAATTAAACTGGCCAGTTCCTAAATATGGCATGGCGGAATCCACAAAAATGGGGTTGATTTCACATTTGGCCAACTGACTATAAAGCAGCATGTTGCACAACATGTTTTTTACCTCAATTGTCATGCCTTTGTGTGACCTACACCCTTGAATAAAAGGTGTTTTTATGGTAAATTTCCAGTATTAGGTTTAACGGAAATTTCGGGGTTATGCATTCAAAAAACTTCCTTCTTGCACTGATTTTTTTATCCTTGACTATGGTATTTGCCTGCGGAGAAGATGAACCTCCTGCACCTGGACCAGAATACGACCCTACCCCATTCGAACTGGTCATTCCATCTCATATGCCTATTCTGGAAATACCGGAGGACAATCCAATGACCGTGGAAGGTGTTGAACTGGGGCGGAGGTTATTCTATGACACTAAATTGCATAAGCATGAGGAACACGCCTGTGCAGACTGCCACATTCAGTCACAATCCTTTACCAGCGGACCAGCCGTTTTGCCGCATATGAACTTCGGCTGGTACAATAATTTCCTTTGGAACGGCAAAATAAGTGGTTCACTGGAAGAGATTATGTTATTTGAGGTGGCATCCTTCTTTGAAACAGACCTTGACAAGATCAATAGTGACGAGAACTATCCGGATCTTTTCTTCCAGGCATTTGGTACACAAACCGCCACGCATGAATTAGCTGCCAAAGCTTTGTCTCAATTTGAACGCACCCTCATTTGCAGTAATTCCAAATTTGACCGGGTGGTTTATGAAAACTCAGAGTTCTTTACCGATGAAGAATTGATTGGATACGAACTTTTCTTCACCGAAGAAGGTGATTGTTTTCACTGCCATGGAGGAGTGCTGATGACTGACAACCTATTTCACAATAATGGCCTGGACGATACCTTTAATGACATTGGATACGCTGCTATTACAGGAAATGATACAGATATTGGTCGTTTTAAAACTCCTTCACTCCGTAATATTGCCCTGACGGCCCCTTACATGCATGATGGCCGCTATGCAACACTGGAGGAAGTAGTTAATTTTTATAGTGAAGAACTAAAATTCTCAGAAACTATCGATCCGTTAATGAAAAATGTCCATCAAGGGGGCGTACAATTGACTGAAGAGGAAAAAAGTGCCCTGGTGGCATTTTTGAAGACCTTAACAGATACTACATTCATAAATAATCCTTTATTCTCAAATCCCTTTTGACCTGAATATCTTATGATCTGATATAAAATTTGATCGCCTTTTGAGGCGAATTCGGGTCTGTTTGTGTTTAATGATTCCATCCTGATGAATGGGGGAACACCCTATATGTTTAACTTAAAATTTTTTATTATGAAAAAGGGAATTAAGTTATTCGTTTTGGTGTTGCTGCCATTAATCGGCATTACTCAAACTGTTGATTGGAAAATCTGTTATGGTGGGAGTGATGAAGAAAGAGCCTTTGAAATCATTCCGTCGCATGATGGAAATTTTCTCCTGGCTGGAAATACAAAATCGGTTGACGGAGATATATCATTTAATCACGGCAGCAGTGATTACTGGGTTGTAAAAATTGATGATTCAGGAGGTATCCTGTGGGAAGAAACCTATGGAGGCACCAATTTTGAAAGAGCCCACTCCATCTTGGGGACCAATGATGGAGCCTACCTAATCGCCGGACAAAAAAACCTTATAGACGGTAATCCTACCAACAGTGATTTCTACTTGGTCAAATTCAATGAGAGCGGCACTATTCTATGGGAAAACACCTATGGAGGAAGTGCTTTTGATATCCCTTACGACATTGTGCGATCACCTGATGATAATTATTTCGTTTCGGGCGTAACGTCCTCTGACGATGGGGATGTTTCGGGGAACGAATCTAATAAATCAGCAGTGTGGGTCATGAAGATGAATGCTTCCGGAACCATTCTATGGGAAAAATGCTACCTGATCAATGATTGTGTCAACTTTGGAGCCTCTGTTCCTACCCCGGACAATGGTCTAATTTTTACAGCTGATGTGTGTGACGACAATAGTGATTTTCATATTGTAAGACTAGACGAGGAAGGAGAAATCATCTGGCAAAAAACATACGGTGGCAGTCTGAATGACTTCCCACACGCCATTGCAAAATGTTATGAAAACAGCGGTTATGTGGTAGCAGGTGCTGCCGCCTCCAATGACGGAGATCTTTTCGGGAATAATGGTTCCTTTGATTTTTGGGTTATCAAGATCGATCATGAAGGAGAATTGCTCAGCAGTAATTGTTATGGTGGCAGTGATCCCGATAAAGCATACAGTGTTTTAGCTCATGGTAATAGTGAAATACTTGTTGCAGGCGTAACTGAATCAGACGATGGTGACACCAAAAATGAGGATGATTTCGGAGATTTTTGGATCATCAATACCGCCTATGACGGAACCTTAAATTGGCAAATCAGCCTTGGGGACAGTATTGGAAGAGAAGTCGCTACCTCCATAATTCCTGCTGGAGATGAAAGCTTTCTTGTCGCAGGGTACACTTGCAGTCAAGAGGGCCAGGTGGTAACAGGTCATCACGGAATGGTTGACTATTGGTTAGTTAAGATAAATACAACAGGTAATTCCACTGAAAATATTACCGTCAGTGGGAATGTTGACATTTCACCAAACCCTACCAGCAGTTATTTGAATCTAATTGGAGAAGACATCAAATTCGTCGAATTGGTAAATATCAGTGGAGTGATCATAGCGAATTTTATAGAAAATCCTCAACAACTGAACCTCAGTGGTTTCCACAAAGGATTATATTTTCTC
>QQUB01000029.1 GCA_008501835.1 Bacteroidota bacterium | reverse complement strand
CAAGTGCTGATATTTCACCCATGGAACCTCCCATGAATCCATACAACATGTCGGTATACTCAGGTACCTGAGCTACCAGAGTTGATATAGATTCTTCATTATTGAGTCCATCTTTAATAACTCCTACTGGTGTTGCTCCTGTTACTCCGTCTGTATAAACCATTCGGTTTACAAATGGCTTTGGCCACGAGGTCATTTGAGCTGGGAAGGACACCAATAAGAATACACGTCCTGCTAAGGCTGGATTAAAGATGTTATTTCCCAACCCTCCAAAAGACAATTTCGCAACAGCAATAGCAAAGAAGCTACCGGCGATGATGATCCAGATGGGCAGGTTAGTAGGTAAATTGAAGGCCAGCAATAATCCGGTAAGAGCAGCTGATCCGTCAGCAATGGTTACATCTGTTTTCAGAATATACTTCTGTATGAGGAATTCAAACAACATACAGGAAACCACAGCCACCGCACTCACGATAAATGCTCCTAGTCCAAAAACGAAGAGTGAAACCAAATAAGCCGGGATCAAAGCATAGATCACCCGAAACATAATTTTATTCACCGATTCATCCGTATGAATATGCGGGGATGCTGATATGGTTATAAATTTATCCATGATCGGTTATTTAAGCACTTTTTTTCCTAATCTAATATAATCAAGTAACGGTCTGTGAGAAGGACAAATGTAGTTGCAGGAACCACACTCGATACAATCAAAAATATCTTCGTCCTTCGCTCTGTCATCAAATTTCTTCTCGATGAGTGTCATAAGCAAATATGGCTCAAGTCCCATTGGGCAAACACTTACACAACGACTACACCTAATACAACTTTTCACCTCTCCACGTCTGCCCTCTGCCTCAGGAATGATAAGAATTCCCGAAGTACCCTTGGTAATTGGAACCGTAACATCACTTAAAGCTTTCCCCATCATAGGTCCGCCGTTTATGATCTTACCCGCATCTTCCGGAAGTCCTCCGGCCGCTTCAATAATATCACTTACCGGAGTACCTATACGTACCCGGAAATTGGAAGGATTTTCCAGGTTTTTACCCGTCACGGTTACTATTCTTTCAACCAGCGGTTTGTTCTTTTGAATAGCTTCATAAACAGCATATACCGTTCCTACATTGTGAACAATAGCTCCCACATCAATTGGTAATCCTCCTGCAGGAACTTCCTCCCCGGTAACCGCCTTAATCAATTGTTTCTCTCCTCCCTGAGGATATTTGACCTTCAGCGGATAAACCTCGATATCTTTACGCCCTTTAGTAAGCTGTTGGAATATTTTTACGGCATCGGGAGTATTAGCCTCAACGCCAATACCAACTTTCTCAACACCCAATGCTTTTTTCAGAATATCTATCCCAACCAGAATGTGTTCAGGCTTTTCAATCATCAACCGGTGGTCAGCGGTTAGGTAAGGCTCACACTCAACACCATTGACGATGAGAATATCTGCCTTCTTATCTTTTGGAGGAGCCAATTTAACGTGAGAGGGGAAAGCAGCACCACCAAGCCCTACTATACCGGCTTCCATTATTTTCCGGACGATCTCTTCCTGAGTAAGCTCAAATTCCCTGATGATTTCGTCTCCCTGATCAACTGTATCGATCCATTCATCATCTTTGACCCTTATCGTAACTGCAGGATTTTTATACCCACTGCTATCGAGAACCGTATCAATTTTGGTGACTACACCGGAAACCGTCGCGTGAATATTAGAGGAAACATACCCTTTTGCAGTTGCAATGATATCCCCAACTTTGACCTTTTGTTTCTTCTCAACAACAATTTCGGCTGGAGCTCCAATGTGCTGTGAAATCGGGATGGAAACCACCTTTGGCAGAGGTAATTCCTCTATCGGCCTATCTGCAGAAATCTTATTATCTGCCGGATGAATCCCACCTTTTGGAAATGTTCTTAACATAATTTTGAAATTAGCGCTTACCACTCCGACCGGGATTTCCGGCCGGTTAAGGGCAATTATTTATTACCAAAATCTCAATTCTATTTTAGGAGACTTTTATAACCGGTTTATTGGACAATCATTCTTTTTTTTGTTCTTCCTTTACAGCAACAGCGACAGCAACTTTTTCTTTTGCAGCTTCTTTAGCTTTCTTTTCTGCCTCCTTTTTAGCCTTCGCTTTTTCTTTGGCCTTGGCTCTTGCTTTTTCCTTGTCTACAGGTTTTGGGAAGTTTTCTTCAATAATGGAGTCTGTCGGACATACCGGAATACACTTTCTACACAATGTACATAATGCAGCATCGATGTACGCCAGATTATCTTCAACAGTGATCGCATCTTTGGAACAGGCATCGATACATTTGCTACAACCGATACAGGCTACGTTGCAGGATTTTTTAGCAACACCACCCTTCTCTAAGTTTTTACACCCAACATATACCTTGAGGTCACGTTTTTGTTTTGGACGCAATTCCAGCAGCTCTCTTGGACATGCAGTGACACAGGCATTACAACCGGTACATTTATCATCGATTACAACCGGCAATCCTGTTTTTTCATCCATGTACATGGCATCGAAAGTACAGGCATCCACACATTCTCCTCCTCCCAGACAACCGTATTGGCAACCGGTATCTCCTCCATAGATCATAGACTCAATAGAACAGGATGATGGGCCATCATAGAAGTTTGTTTTGGGCCTTACTTCACAACTACCCTGACAAAGCAAAACAGCCACTTCAGGGTCTTTTTCCGCAACCTCTTTACCCAGAATTTTTGCAACCTGAGCCATAACATCATTTCCGCCCACCGGACAGAACAAGTCTGAAATATCATCAGAGTTAACAAGTTTCTCTGCAAACGGACGGCAGCCCGGAGAACCACAACCAGCGCAATTCGCACCTGGCAGTACTTCATCCACTTCACCGATCAGCGGATTTTCATAAACCTTAAAATACAGTGTGAGAATGTACAAAATGGTAGCCGCAATTACACCTACCGATGTCAATGTGATAACCGTGTACAAAATAGTGTCAGTCATGATCCGAATTTCTTTAAGTCAATGGCAAATGTTTTTTTCATTCTGTCTTTATTCAAATAAAGCACCAAATAAAAAAGGGCTACTACAGCTAATGCTGCAATGCCCGCAATCAATTCTTCAAAAAAGTTTAACCCAATGATCAAAACAACCATCATTATAATAAAGGGGAATAAATATCCCCAAAAAACAGCCTTCAACCCTATAGAGGGAGAAATACTAACTTCAACAGATTCACCAGGCTGGTAAACATTATCCTGAACGGGAATGAAAAATGACTTCACATTTTCTTCTCCCTGGTTATCAGGATTTAACCCGCAACTGCTCTTGGCATTACAGGCGTCACATCCAGGTGGGTCTTCCAGAACCACCTCTACTCCTTCCGAAGTTAACCGTTTGACAATTGCCTTATGAATGATCTGTTCCTGGTGCATTTGGTGCTCATTTCTTTTTTTAACAGTGTAAAAATGACACTTTGCACACGGGTATCGAATGACTTTTCTCACCCTAAGGGTATGAATAATGTCAGTTTTCAATTTTGTTCCTGATTGTTAGGCTTTTATTAATAAAATAATAGAAAGATTTTTTTGACTGAGTAAAATTATTTATTAAAAATTACCTGCTATTGTCCTTCATGAACTAGGATAATCTCCAACAATAATTACTTTTGCAAAAAACAAAATTCAGCCTATGAGCTCGACCAATCAGATAACCAACAACATATTAATGGTAAGGCCTGCAAACTTCGGTTTTAATGCTGAAACTGCGCAGAATAATGCCTTCCAAACCAATGATGGCAGCCTTACACCGGAACAGATCAGTAAAACCGCTAAGGATGAGTTTGACAATCTGGTGAAAAACCTCAGGGATGCAGGAGTTAATGTCATCGTTATTGAGGATACTGACGAACCGGTTAAGTCTGATGCAGTATTTCCTAACAACTGGATTAGTTTCCATGCTGATGGAAGAATCATCACATATCCTATGTTCTCCCCTATTCGCCGACAGGAAAGACGGGATGATGTTATTGAATCCCTGAAGGAACAGTTTGATATCAAGGACAGGATCCAGATGGAAACTGCTGAAGCTCAGGATATTTTTCTGGAAGGCACGGGAAGCATGATCTTCGACAGACCCAATAAGATTGTATACGCCTGTATCAGTGTCCGTACCAACCCTTCCCTGCTGGAAGAATTCTGCAGATTGACAGGCTATAAACAAGTGGCCTTCGGATCTTTTGATCAGAATGGTCTGGAAATTTACCATACCAACGTGATGATGGCGGTTGGTGAAGACTTTGCGGTTATTTGTCTCGATTCCATTACGGATATTAAAGAAAGAAATCATGTAACGGAGACGCTCGAATCTACAGGAAAGGAAATTATTGACATCAGTCTGGATCAAATGAATGCTTTTGCAGGCAATATGCTCCAGGTCAAAAATGGTCAGGGCGATACTTTCCTTGTCATGTCAGAAACTGCCTTTAATTCACTGACAGAGTCACAAATAAACCGAATTAAAAAATACACTCAGATCATTCATAGCCCAATTCCGGTGATCGAAACTTATGGAGGCGGAAGTGTGCGGTGTATGATGGCTGAAGTTTTTTTGCCGCCAAAGGTGGGATAAATTGAGGTGTTCATCTAAATTGATTAACAAGAGGTTGTCAAATTCTGTTAAATCGTCTTATCTTAGCGGCTTTCGTGAATTTGAGTAAGACTCTCAAAACCATATGCCTGGTTTTTTAGTTTATTAAGACAAATATTATTGCATTGGTGGCTCTATTACTCCAATACAAAAAAGAAATTTTAAAACATGTTTGATAGTTTAAATGATAGGTTAGAATCGGCATTTAAGAACCTGAAGGGTGAAGGGAAACTGACGGAGATCAATGTCGCTCAGTCGATCAAAGAAATTCGCCGTGCATTGGTTGCAGCGGATGTTAACTATAAAATTGCCAAGGAATTTACCGACAAGGTAAAAGACAAGGCTCTGGGGCAGGAAAACGTCCTTCAATCGGTTAAGCCGGGAGAGTTGATGGTCAAGATCGTCATGGACGAGCTTGTACAACTCATGGGTGGACAAACCGCCGGGATTAACGTTAAAGGTGATCCGGCAGTAGTATTGGTTGCAGGACTACAAGGTTCTGGTAAAACTACATTCTCCGGAAAACTTGCCCATCACCTCAAGACAAG
>QQUB01000618.1 GCA_008501835.1 Bacteroidota bacterium | reverse complement strand
TGCTCCGGGAGTGCTGTAGGCCTCCAATCCCTTTTCCACCTTGGGCAGGCGGTATCCGGTTTCTTCTTCAGCCTCTCTTTTCACACAGACTTCCGGGGCGTCACCATCCAGTAATCCGGCGCATACTTCGACAGACATACCGCTGTCATTACCGTTGATGTAGGTTGGTAAACGAAATTGTCTTGTAAGGATCACCGTCCGTTTTTCTTTATTGTAAAGCAGGATGGCGGCCCCGTTACCATTAGTATAAATCTCCCGGACCTGTGTTTCCCAGGAACCGTCAGATTTCTGATAGTCCAGTATTATATTTCTGAGAAAGCCCCATCTTTCAGATAATACTTCAGTGCTTTTTATTTTAACTCGATCGTTCTTCACTTATTTAAACTTTTTGTCCTTAAAATCTGAGTACTGGACAAAACCTGGGTAAAATTTTCCGGGAAGGAAACCTCCGGGGTTTTGTGCACCTAAAACAACAGAATTATGGAAAAATTGATCCAAATTTAACATTGAAACCCCGGAGATTTTTCCACATTCTTGTTTAGTCTGTATTTCATCTCACAATTCAAGGACCATTTTTTTGACCAGGGATACCTGCCCAAGGTGATAATAACTGTGTTCGATCATGCCTTCGATATTCCTTCGGTAGGTTCCATAAGCTTCCTTTACGAAAACCTGATCCAGTTGTTCTTCTGACATCCTTTCCACATGGTCAGCGAACTTTTCCGAATTGGACCAAAATTCATTCAGCAACTTTTCCCAATCTTCCTGTGAACTAATCTCCGGCAAGTCATAGCTGTACTTATCCCTGATTTCAAGTTCCCCACCTTCAAAAACGTTCAATACCCCGCCGATGTAATAATTGATATGAAACGCCAGCATAGCCAGTGTATTCAAAGATCCAACTTTAGTAGTTGCTTGTTGCCAGGTGACATCTGATAACCTGTGCTTGAAATTGGTATTGGCAATCCATTTACCATCTAAAATAACTTCCCGGAATCGGTTGGCTAATTGACCTGGTTTTTCCATTGTGTATTGTGCTTTGACGCCCTTATAAAAAGACTTTCATTAAAATGAAACAATACGTCAAATATACCTAAACCATCTTAATTGAGCCCTTAACCCTTCCACAACAAAGAAAGGTAGAAGTGAATATCTTTGTTTTTTTGAAATGTAAAAAAATGTAAAGGCGGTGTAAATTTTAAGCAACGACTGTGGTCAAGCACCACTATCCGGAACTTCACACAGAAAAAGATGATGTTACTTCCTTTGATATGGCAAATCAAATTCAGAATTCAATTTTTTATGCACCTCACAGGATTCAACATGAGCACCTTTCAAATAACCGGTGCTCATCAGGAATTCATTGGTGATCTCCCCGCCGGTAAACTTAAAGGTCTTCTTAAACAATTTCACCCATTCCGGATGAGTCAAAGGATGATTATGATCCAGCCATGACTTAAAGGATCCAAACTCTTCCTGCAATTTGACAATCTGCTGAGCATTATAGATCACAGCATTGATCTTGAGTTTATTCCTGATAATACCAGCATCTGACAATAACCGATTAATATCCTCCTCTCCATAAGCTGCGATGGCCTCAATACTAAAATTCGAAAAAGCCTGTCTAAAATTTTCCTGCTTTTTGAGAATAGTTGTCCAATTTAACCCGGCCTGATTTATTTCAAGAATTAATCTCCCGAACAATTCATCATCCGAATCAATGGGAAATCCATACTGGGTATCGTGGTAAATCCGGTGAAGATTGCCATCCGGTAAACCACCCACATATTCACAATAGGAGCTTGGCTTTTCTTTTTCCATAGATATTTTTTGTAGTTGCTGGTTACAAGTTACTGGTTACTGGTTTTTTAATACTTATTTAAATTCACATCCTGATACCAGGTTGAAATTTCACTTCCGATTTCATGAGGGTAGTCCTCCTGAATAAAATGAAGCCCTTCCCCCAAATATACCAATTTTGTGTTTTTAAAATCCTGCTTGATGGTTTCCACGTCTTCAGCCTGAAGACCTACCCCGGGAGTTACATACAAACATAATTTAGGAATATCCGTTTCTTTCAACCATTCTGCATAGGCTTTCACCCTGTTGTGGCTTAACTCAGGTTTACCTTTGATCGGCACATCTTTTGGCCATGCCAGCAACGGGTTTCTACTATTAACTGTTTTGTATGGTCCACCATAAAACTCCATTTCTTCCTTCGTCAATTTCCGGTCGATCAGATCGGGTAACATCTTCTTGATAAAGATATTCATCCGCTTAACCAGCAAAGGACCAAAAAATCCTGACCTCATCATATTTAAACCTATTTTCACACTACCCGGCATGGTTTCAAATCGAGGGACATCGATTGAGGCCTCCATAAAAGCTATGGCTTTGACATTATCGCGATGGGTGTTCGCATAATGGAAACCCATCATACCGCCCCAATCATGTAATACCAATGTGATATTTTTCAGTCCAAGTTCTTCGATAAAACCTTCCAGATATTCGAAGCTATCTTTAAAGCCGTAATTTATGTCCGGTTTGTCAGATTTCCCCATTCCGATATGGTCCAAAGCAATACATCGCCCCTGATTCTTCAAATACGGAATTACATTTCTCCAAAGGTAGGAAGAGGTCGGGTTGCCATGGATAAACAGGATGGGATCTCCTTCACCTTCATCGATGTAATGGATCTTACTGCCTTTTACCTCAATAAATTTTGATTCGAAGGGAAATGCTGCGGAAATGTTTTTCTCGATTGAAATTGCTGTTGTTACTTTCATGATAATTGGTATTTGATAATTTATTTACCCATTGGATACATGAAAGTTAGAGGTGTGACAAAACTTTTGAAAAAAAGTTAGCATGGTCTAAAATTTACCCCGCTGGCGGGGTCGATTTCAGTTGAAAAGTGAATGCTTTTTAAATGAAATTGGGGGTGGAACCCTCCCGGAAAAAGTCCACCCCCAAATTTGACAGGATTTTTTATTCCTGATTGATATTTATTCAAGTCAAATTTGACCCCGCCAGCGGGGTACATCTGCCCGAAAGGTATATTATTCAATCCCGCTTTAGGAAAGTGTACACCGCTGGCGGGGTCGATTTCAGGTGAAAAGTGAATACTTTTTAACTGAAATTGGGGGTGGAACCCTCCCGGAAAAGAGTCCACCCCCAAATTTGACAGGATTTTTTATTCCTGATTGATATTTATTCAACTCAAATTTGACCCCGCCAGCGGGGTACATCAACACTACCAATATTTATAACCCCTTATTTATCTCATCAAAATACTTTTGATACTCTTTATCATTGATAATAACATCAATCACGGTTTTAGCATCAAAATCCTCTTTGGTGGGATGTTGCTGAAAGAATTCAATATATTTTCGGTCTACCACATCTGCTACTTCATCAGCCACCGATTCGGCATATTTGGCGATGGTAGCACTGAATTTTGGATCGAATAATTTCACATTGGTCTGCATTCTTCCGGCAGCTTCCATGGCTTTGGCTTTTTTGGAGCACCTGCATGGATTATCCAGGTTCACCAACCCGCATTGTTTGTTCATAAAAGCGTGGAACTCCTTTCTGGTCCTGGAAAGCTTTTTGCGATAATTTTCCTTACTGACCTTGAATATTTCTGCTCCGATATTGTGATCAATTTGAAATACATCGCCTAAAACATATATCAATCGCTGCTCCCGGGTAAGACACATCAACATCCCTGACATACATCTGACCCTGGCCGTTTTCGTTCTGTATTCCTGTTCGATTTCTTCTTCCGGGGAAAGTTCCGGACTGGGAATAGCATTCAGTTGATTCGCAAAATCATCAAAACTTTCCCATCGGTCCTCCATGGGTTTTCTTTTCGATTGCATAAACTGATTAAAAACAATTCTGTACAGCCAAGTTCTGAAAGCACTTTTGCCTTTAAAGGTGGAAAGTTTGGTGATTACCTTGATCAAAACCTCCTGAGTCAGATCACTTGCATCCTGCTGATCATTAGTGAATTTCCAGGCCACATTATAAATGAACTTTTCATGCGCCTTGATCAATTCATTCAGAGCATTTTTATCCCCGTTGGTGGCTTTTTCAATGAGCAATTTGTCATTGGAATCATCATAAGCAGTGGACAATGGGTTATTCATAATTCAATTTTTCAGCTTTGATGCGAAAAGTTTCGATGTGTGACAAAACCTTTCAAAGGGATCATTAACTATTGTTTTTTAGGATCTCCAATATTTCCTGCGGCTTTTTTATTTCAAAGTCTGGCTGGTATTTCCAATGACGAGGGTCTGCCCCACTGTATTTTACTACAATGGAAATGACTTTTTTCCTTCCGCCCAGGGCTTCATCGATATTTCTGGCAAATTCAACATCTCCTTCATGGTCTCCTATATAATAAACAGTTTTGCCGGTGATTTCTCCAAAAATCTGCTCCAGGCACCTTAAGCCACTATAGGGAAAAGGCTTTTGTTCATTTTCCGGGATATCATCATAACCAACCACTGAATGAAATTTGTGGTTGAGATTATTAACCTTCAGGACCCGGTTAATGTTCTCAGAAGAGTTTTGGGAACACACCCCCTGAGGCAGGTTAATTTGATTAATCGTTTTTTTGATCCCGGGGAAGAGTTCCACCGGAGTAGTGTTTTTGAGTTGAAATTCTGTCCACAAAGTTCCGGCTAGTAGCATTTCCTTTTCAGACAACCCATAAAAATTCACATAGAGGTCCTGCCAGTTTTTGGCCTTATGGTTCGCGATATGATAAGAGGCTTCGCTCTTCAAATAGGCAGGTAAATTTTCTTCAGTCAGCCTGGGAGCCACCCAGGCAAGGATCTGTTTGGTAATTTCAATGTTCTTAGGCACCGAATTGACCAGCGTTCCATCATAATCCCAGAGAACGGCATCTGCTTTCATGGGTTGTGTTTTTATTAGTATATTTTGCTAACCCAACAATTATCTTGATAGGAAACCTAAAGTAAATTATTACAGTTTTTCCCCGATTTTAAGGTCTTATAATTCTTTCGCCCGGTAGTCACGATACACCATATTGTCCACGGTTATTAATTATATTAAAAACCGTTCAATCTGTCGTCGGTGTCTTAATATATGGAAAATGGCATGCTCCAATAGTTGTTCGAAATACTACGTTTGTGCTCATGTTGTTTTCATTAAATTATTGGCTACATCATCACTCGTTAAATTCCATTTGTCATCTAAT
>QQUB01000523.1 GCA_008501835.1 Bacteroidota bacterium | reverse complement strand
AAAAACCATGAAAAGTTTAAAAGGCAGGATAGTTGAAAAAAAAAAAAAAGGGGGGGGGGATTCGGGGCTCAAATTTTGTGCCCCAGTGTATCTGCCAAAACGATAGATACTGATTTTTGAGCATCAACCACGCAAGTTGACACACTAGTGTTAATTAAGTGTTTCATAATGTATAGTGTTTCATGTAAATAATCGCTTCATTTAAGCGCTTTGGGGTGGTATCATTTCATACGATCTGGTTTTTATTAACAATACAGGTTCCCTTAATGCCAATCAGCCAAAAGCTGAAAATGACATTTCGATTCTTTTTAATGCGGTTGTTGAGAAGATTGGAAATTAGTACCTGGTAACAGGTATTGATAAGGGAGACTTTCCAATAGCGAAAGTACTCCCTGAAAACTTTAATAAAAGTTGATTTACTTAATTAATGCTTGTTTGGTGTGTAGAATAGCCTCTTGTCTCTTAAAGGTTTTAGATATTGAATTTACCCCTTTATAGTAAATTCCCTCTGTTTTACGCACGTACAAAAAATTAGTTTCAATAATTATACGTAAAATATTTAATATGTGCCTCTCAAGGTCTGGCGGCCCAGGAATTACTTAACCGCCTTTTGGTTTTTTCTGCTTTTATTTTTCCCACCTCGGTAAAACTGGTTTTCCAGTGAACTGATGAGCATATCCCAGAGGTCGTCATAAGGAATTACCTCCAGTGTACTTGCCTGGTTGGCAATCTCCACAGGAATTTCCTTAAACTGTTTGACGTACCTTTTGGCCTTACGCATAACACCGGCCTGGTGGAACATTCCCAACGGAATCTGGAGCAGCATTTTTATAAAAATAAAGCTGCGTTTATTATCCTTTCTGGACAGATGCCGTGCTCTGTATTTTTCAATGGCATCAATACGTTCGATAGCATCATTATACTTTCGGTGCAGGATCAGGAAAAGGATCTGGGCAACCAGAATCGGTATATTCATGCCACTCTTATCTTTGGAGAAAATTATGGTTTCGTTCAGGAATTTACCCAGTCGGAATTTATCCAGAACAATTTTCTCTTTGCTCAGATCCAGCTCATCCATGTCAATGAGGTAATGAAGGTACGCTTCGTATATCTTCCAGACCTCTTTTACAACAGATGGTAAAAATTCAAATCGTTTGTGTTCAGTAGTTTCCAGGTAGATTTTGGCCGCCTGCACATATTTTTTGGTGTGCATGGATAAAATGAAAGCTAATTCCTTAAACTTAAACCAGTTGAAGGTACCTTCATCGAGATAACTCCGGCATTTCTCCGCAGTCTCCATTCCCAATTCATAATCTCTCAATTGGGAATGACAAATCAGCTTTTGGAAATAATATATCTGGAGCGGAACTTTTGCAAAATAAGGTTTCTCCTCATAAAACCTGATGCTCTCATCACACACCCGAAGGATATTTTCGTAATCATTGATGCTGCTATAGATCATGAGCCGGATCAAACTGGCGTATAAATTTGCCCTGTATGATTCATGGCCCCGGATCCTTTGTTCCAACTTACGATAAGCATCCAATGCCCTGACCGAAACCTCTTCCTTAATGGTTTTATTATTCACATATTCAATGACCAGATCAGTATACAACTCTTCGGCCATATTTTCGACCTGGCAGATCTCATTATAGTAGGCACACTTCTCACGGTACTCCTCGTACTTTTTAGCATTACCTTCCCGGGCACCATAATGAAGTCTCAACACCCGGCTGGCCTCCAGTGCAAGATTGGAGAACTCATATTTCTCCGCGTATCGTATTACATCATGGGTAATGGAGATTCCTGCCTGACGGGCATTTTTTCCCAATAATACATTGGCTGATGCCCAATCCTTATGGCATTGATAATAAGCCTTTTCTCGATCACTGTAGTGAGCCTGATTGGTATCGATGAGCAGGACTATGTCCTTGAGTTGGCTACGTAAACGGGCCTTAAGTTTACGATAACTGGCAGTACTGTCACTTGAAGGGTAAAAGTGTTCCGCCGCTTCTTCGTCATTCTGGAATCTGTCTTCCAGAATCATTTCGAAGAACTCTGTCAACATAGAAGAAGAGCCCAGTTCACTGGTCATCCAGCTTCTGGCACACTTATCCTTGCCGACGATTTGCACAATTTCTTTTAATATGTTCATAATTGAACCAGGGGTTTTATGTCAACTAACTCCCAATTTTTAAAACATCAAGTTTTAAAAATTTATCCTACTACATTTAAGGCGATATTGATTGTGCAGTTTTTTTTCCGAAGCTATATTTTACATATAGACTTTTTCAGTAATGCAAAGGTATAGGACTCAAGTTAAATAAAAAAAGACAGGATTGCAATTTTAAATACCTTCAAAATAACAAAAAAATAAAGGATAAATTCCACAAATCATTGATTACAAGGCGTTAGTATAAAATCTTTGTGGCAAAAAACGCAATAAACACAACTTAAGAACTGTTAAATTGAGTGTCGACAAAACGACAGATCGATTTATTCTTCCAGGCATGGACAAAAATATAAAAAAAAGTACCTTCGCATAGGGGGAGCACGATATTTGTTGCATCATTTAATCGAAAGTAATCTTATATGAATCAAAAACTACAGGCGGAAGAACTTATGGCCAAGTACTTTTCCGGCAATATCAGTACGCCGGAAAAAACCAAGTTGCTCGACTGGGTAGCCAGTCATGAGGACAACCGCAGGTATTTTGATGATATGTTGCAATTGTGGGGTGCAGTGGACGATTACGAGGTTGATTTTGAACCAGATGTTGCAAAAGCGTGGCTCAATATCGAAGACAGACTCGATCAAAAACCTTCCCTAAGTATTGAACATAAGGGAGCGACAGAAAAAAAACTTAATTCAGGTCGCCGCCTATTCCTGCGCATTGCTGCGGCAATACTTTTCCTGATTGTGGCTACTTACTGGTGGACTACCACCAACAACCAATTGGTTACCCTTCAAACTGCTTTGAATGAAAATAACCAGTTTGAATTACCTGACGGATCACAGGTTTGGCTTAATCAAAACAGCCGGATCTCCTATAAAAAGGCCTTTCGTCAAAGAAATGTTGAACTGACAGGTGAAGCCTACTTCGATGTAGTAAGGGATGAATCCAATCCTTTTACCATAAGCAGCGGTGAAACCCTGACAAAGGTTTTGGGTACATCTTTTAACGTAAGAGCCTATCCGGAGGATGAAGAAATCATCGTTACAGTAACCAGCGGTAGCGTTGAATTGACTGCCAAAGAGAACCCTACGCAAAAAGTAGTCTTACAAGTAAATGAAGAAGGTGTTTTTGCCAAAGCTGAACAACAAGTAGTCAAGGCAGTGGTAGAAAATGAAAACTCCCTTTCCTGGAAAACAAAACAACTAGGTTTTAACGATACACCGATGAAAGATGTCTTTAAGGCAATGGAGAAGTTTTATGGTGTAAACTTTGAAATCACCAATGACAGAATATGGAAATGTGAATTCTTCGGGACTTATCAGAACCCTGAATTGGATTCACTTCTGGAAACCATGAATTTTGCCATGGGACTAGAATTTGAAAAACAAGGAAATACGTACATCGTTACAGGCGGCAAAGGCTGTGGAGATAAATGATGTTGTTTGATGTTGTTTGAATTGGTTTGAGGTTGTTGTTGAGTTATTCTAATTGTCGAACCATATCAAACTATTTTGAACCAAGTATTTGGACAGAACTACTTTAAATCAAATGTTTTCTTGGTACGAAACGATAGGGCTATACCACAGATGATTCATCCCGCACATGAAATGTCGGGAGGGCCGCTAAGAAGCGCGGAGAGCCGCAGAATTGTTTGCTTTTCTCCGCGGAACTTAGCGAAAACTCAGCGTAACTTTGCGGTACAACTCTCTGTACCTCCATGATTGAATAAAGTATTTTGATCAAAACTAATTTTGTCCTCCTACTCAATTCAAACCATGTCAAACCAAATTAACCGAGCATTGCGAATTACTTAATTCCTAACCCGTAAAAAAATGAAACGCTCCAGGCTGTTTTACATATTGATTCTGATCTTTATAGGATCTTTTAGTGCCAAGAGTCAGGACATGGAACAATTGGTTTCCATTTCCTGTCATCAGCTCCCACTCGGAGAAGTGCTAACGGACATCAGCGTTCGGTATGATGTTCACTTTACCTATAGCCGGGATTTCATTCCTCTTGACCATCTGGTATCTCTCGATGTATCGGACTACCCTTTATATCAGGTACTCAATATGGTTTTTGCACAAACGCCAGTGGTTTATAAAAGCATTGGAGGAAATATTGTACTCAGGGTTGATGAAACCAAAGGCGGGCAATTGAGTCAGCTGGAAAAATTACCCTTACCCGATGAATTACGAAGAAAACAAAGACTTAAAGAATATAAGGAACCTCAAAAACTCCCTAATAGAAATACGCAAGTCATTGAACAAGCCGCAGGTGGCGACAGAATTGTGGAGTTTGACCCCTCAAGATTCAGTATTCCCGAAATTAAACATGAGCCTTATCAGGAAGAAGCTCCAATCGTCCAGGTCTCTCTGTATTCAATGAAAAGGGATTGGGACCAGCTGGAGAATTATCAGGAGGCCAAAGTGTTAATTGACGTATTGGGAGGAAATCATAAAAAAATTGACGGGTTGAACATAGGGGGAGGATTCAACAATATACATCATAGTGTTAGAGGCGTGCAAATAGCCGGACTCGGAAACAATGTAAATGAAGGAGTCAAGGGTGTTCAGGCCGCCGGGCTGTTCAACAAGGCGAACGGCAAAGTGACAGGGTTACAAACCGCAGGACTATACAACAAGGCAGGTGATGACCTGTTTGGCATGCAGATAACCGGCGGAGTCAATATCGCTAACAATAAAGCAGAAGCGCTTCAGGTTGCAGGACTGGTCAATTATGCTGGCGGACAAACAAAATCCCAGATTGCCGGGCTTGCAAATATTGCCGGCGATGTGGATTGGTCACAGACGAGTAGTTTATTCAACAAAGGAAAAACCGTAAAGGGATTCCAACTCGGATTGATCAATGTGGCAGACACTGCAGTACTTGGTTCTTATGGTTTGTTGAATTTTATCCGAAGAGGTTATAACCGGGTGGAATTGTCGGGGAACGAGGCTTTATACGCCAACCTCGGTTTGAAACTGGGTACCCGTCAGTTCTACAACATTTTCCACTTCGGTGCCAGATGGGATAATTTCACCACTGGTGACCAGCAGGGAACCTTTATG
>QQUB01000094.1 GCA_008501835.1 Bacteroidota bacterium | reverse complement strand
GGAAATTCTTTCTGATGAAAATGTTGATCTTGTTTTTATCACCACCAGGCATCACCTGCATGCTCAAATGGTGGTTCAGGCACTTGGTGCCGGAAAACATGTTTTTGTTGAAAAACCCCTGGCCATAAATGAGAAGGAATTAACTGAAGTCATGGAAGCCCACGAGCAATCCCCAGGCTCAGTAGTAGTGGGTTTTAACAGGCGATTTGCCCCGTTGGCCCAAAAGGTGAAACCACTTTTAGGGAACCATCCAACTCCTATGAATATTGTTGCCACCATGAATGCAGGATTCATTCCCGGTGATTCATGGGTCCATGACCTGGATATTGGTGGTGGCAGGATCATTGGTGAGGCTTGTCATTTTATTGATCTATGTTCCTTTTTTGCCAATAGTAAAGTGAAATCCGTTTGCGTAAGTTCCATGGGAAAAAAACCGCAATTGCACACGGATAACATGAGCATTCTTCTGAAGTACGAAAATGGTACCAATGCCGTGATCAATTATTTTGCGAATGGCAGCAAGGCCTATTCCAAAGAACGGATTGAGCTTTTCTCAGAGGAACGTACCATTATCCTGGACAATTGGAGAAAACTAAAAACGTTCGGCTTTAAAAGTAAAGACGTTAGTGGCAAGCAGGACAAGGGACATTACAACCAGTTTAAGGAACTTCTTGTACAACAAAAAACCGGAGGTTCCCCCATCATATCTTTTGAGGAAATAATTAATACCACTAAAGCAAGTTTTGCAGCCATTGAGTCTTTGAGATCCAATGGTTGGATTGATATCGATTAACCAAAAAAATACACCTTACATTGATCCGATTAGACATTATTGCCGGAGCACGACCCAATTTTATGAAAATTGCTCCCATCATTGAAGCCCTGAAACCTTACGAAGGAAAAATTAAGTACCGACTGGTACATACTGGCCAGCATTACGATGAAAAAATGTCGGGCAGTTTTTTTAGAGAATTGGGAATTCCGTCACCAGATGTAAACCTGGAAGTAGGGTCGGGTACCCAGGCTGAACAAACTTCCCGGATAATGACCAGATACGAAAGCCTGCTGATGCAAAGTCCTGCAGATTGTTGTCTGGTAGTGGGCGATGTGACTTCAACAATGGCCTGTTCCATCACAGCCAAAAAAATGGGACTGAAAGTGGTTCATGTAGAGGCAGGTATTAGGAGTCGGGATCTGTCCATGCCGGAGGAAATAAACCGCATGGTGACAGATGCCATCACTGATTATTGCTTTACTACCTCTGAGGTAGCCAATGAAAATCTCAGAGAACTTGGCCATGGTGAAGATAACATCTGCTTTGTAGGGAATACCATGATCGATACCTTGCTTAAAAATATGGACAGGCTTAAAAGGCCTCAGGTTTGGGACGATCTGTCCTTGAAAGAGGGACACTATTTTGTAATGACCCTTCACAGGCCTGCGAATGTAGATGAAGAAAGAAAGCTGGCTGAATTGATTGATGAAGTGGTGCTTGGAGCACGGTCCTTACCCATTGTTTTTCCGGTACACCCAAGGACAGCCAAGGTTTTGAAAAAATTAGGTATTCAGTCAGAGAATCTGCACATGATCGGGCCCTTGGGATATCTGGAGTTTAATTATCTGGTTAAGAACGCTTTTGCTGTTATCACAGATTCCGGAGGAATAACCGAAGAAACGACAGTTATGAATGTTCCATGTCTTACGCTGAGGGATAATACGGAGCGCCCGGAAACCATTACCCTTGGAACCAATGAATTGGTAGGAACGGACCCATCTGAAATTGCCCCTTTCATGAAAAGACTTCATGAAGGCCAATGGAAAAAAGGACAGATTCCACCTCTTTGGGATGGAAAAACCGGCCAGCGCATTGCAAAGTTGCTTTTAGAAAAGTTGGGGTAAATAATTTCAAGCTTGTTAAAATACTTCCTCCTTCGGTTCCATACCATCAAATACCTTAAATTCCGCCAGGTTTTTTACCGGTTATATTATCCATTCAGGAACAAATTATTCCCGATTCGATTCAATAAAGATTTTGCCCAACCTGGCCATCCTCAACCCTGGAAGGATAGCCCTTTTAATTATTCAACTTATAAAGGTTTTTTGATTTTTAATTTCCTGAATAAGGAGCATTCTTTTGAGGAGGAAATCGATTGGGATTTTTCAAAATTCGGGAAATTATGGACCTATAATCTGAATTACTTTGATTTCCTGAATCAAAAAGATATTGACCGGAAAAGGGGAGAGAACCTGATTAATAAGTTTTTGTTAAATGAGAATAAAAACAAGACAGGTAAAGAGGCCTATCCAACTTCCCTGAGAATTGTCAATTTTATCAAGTTCATCTCCAGGAATCAAATAATAAACCCCGAATTTGATCAGTTACTCAGACGGGATATCCATCGGCTTTCCAAAAATCTGGAATACCACTTAATGGGTAATCATTTGTTGGAAAACGGTCTCGCCTTGTTCTTTGGGGCTGTATATTTCCGGGACCAGAACATTCTTAACCTTGCCGAAAAGGTTTTAATGCAGGAATTAGCCGAACAAATCTTGCCTGACGGAGGACATTATGAACGTTCTCCTATGTACCAAAAAATCATTCTTCATCGGTTACTCGACTGTTATAAACTTGGTAATGAGAGTGTTTGGACTCCACAAAAAGCCATTTTACCATTGATAAAAGAAAAAGCATCTTCCATGCTTTCGTGGTTATCAGCGGTTGTATATCAAAATTCAGATGTTCCCTTAGTAAAAGATGCTGCTCCCGATATTGCTCTTCCTTCAAAGATGTTATTTGATTACGCCAAATCATTGAGCCTGGATTGGGAAACCGGAACCTTAAGCGATTCTGCCTACAGGAAGGTTTCTATGGGGAGGTATGAATTTTTTTATGACCTGGGTGGACCATCACCGGCATACCAGCCAGGTCACAGCCATGCGGATACATTTAACTTTGAATTACATTTTAATGGACAGCCGGTTGTGATTGATCCTGGTGTTTCTACCTATGAATCCGGTTCAGTTAGAGAACGGGAACGGTCTACTTTATTTCATAATACCGTTTCAGTCGAAGGAAAAAATTCTTCCAGGGTTTGGGGAGCTTTTCGGGTAGCTCAAAGGGCTAAGGTGTCTATTTCAGAAGAAACCGATACAAGAATTTCCGCCTTGCATGATGGTTTTAAGCATATCGGTACTATACATCAAAGAGACATAGACTTCCAGGATAAATCTATTTGTATTAAAGATTCCTTAAAAGGGAAAAAAGGGGCCGGCCAGGCCTTTTTTCATTTTGCTCCCCAACAAGTTCCAACTCTTTTGACTGAGAAATCAGCAGTTGACCTTACAGGGCTCCGAATATGTTTTCACGGGGCAGAAAAAATCCAATTATTTACCTATGATTGTCCTTCAGGATTTAACAATACCCGGAAGGCAAAAAAGCTGATTGTTGATTTTAAAGATGAACTAACGACCATTATAAATTTTCCATCATAAGTGAAGATCCTTTATTTCTATCAGTATTTTTCGACCCCCAAAGGTTCCTGGGGAACAAGGGTATATGAATTTGCCAAAGAATGGGTGGCCGAAGGCCATGAGGTGACTGTAGTATCCAGTATTTATTCCAAAAGTGATTTAACTGCTGAACGATTAATCGAAGATCAGTTATTTGATGGAATAAAGGTGAAAGTACTCAATATTCGAATTGACAATAAACAGTCGTTTATAAAAAGGATCCTTACCTTTTTCGCTTATAGCGTTTTGTCATCGTGGTATGCTTTGACTTTAAAGGCTGATGTAGTTATTGCATCTTCTGGACCAATAACCGTGGGTTTGCCTGGCCTGGTTGCTCGGTATTTACGGAAGCGTAAATTTGTATTTGAAACCAGAGATCTCTGGCCTGAGGGAGCTATTGAATTGGGGATTATTCGGAAAGAGTGGATGAAAAAACTGGCATACTGGTTTGAACGTAAGTGTTACAGAGCAGCTGATCTCGTGGTTAGTCTTTCACCAGGAATGAAAAACTATATAGAGCAAAATCATGGACACCCTAATGTGATATCAGTGACTAATGCGGCGAATATTGCCTTGTTTTCAAATATACAACCATTCGCAAATAATGCATTCAAGGCAGGAAAATATGCTATCTATACTGGTAACATTGGGGTGGTAAATAATTCTTATTGGTTATACAATGCAGCAAAACATTTGAAATCTCTCGGAAGGGATGATATAAAAATCCTTTTAGTTGGAGAAGGGCAGCAGCGTGAAGAACTGGAGCTATTGGCGAAAGATGAAGGCACAGATAACTTTATAAGACTGGGGTTAATGCCTAAAAAAGAGCTGGTTCCTTTTGTGCAACATGCCATGGTCTCTTTGGTGCCATTGAAGGGAACCCCGGTACTCAATACCTCTTCGCCAAACAAATTTTTTGAGTCTCTTGCAGCAGGTGTTCCTGTGGTACAGAATACTACCGGCTGGATGAAGGACTTTTTGGAGGAACATGAGGTTGGGTTTACTGTTGATCCGAATGATGCAGAGGCGTTGGCTACTTTATTGATTGAACTGGACGATAAGTCTGATGAATTAAAGAAAATGGGGAAACAGGCAAAGAAAATTTCCTCGACGGAGTTTGATAAAAATATCCTGGCAAAGAAAATGCTTGCTGCTATTGTCGCTGTTGGAGAAAAGAAAAATGGATAATTACCTGCTAACCGGGGCCGGAGGTTTTTTAGGCAGCAAAATTTTTGAGGTATTGTCTCAGGATCATAATGTGCTTAGACTCGGCAGGAGTTTTTCAAATGATATCGTCGTTGATCTGGGGAAGCAAGTCCCGGAAATGGCAGTCCCTATTGATTTTGTAGTTCATTGTGCAGGTAAAGCCCATGTTGTTCCCAAAAATATTGAAGAGGCAGAACAATTTTTTTTGGTGAATGAGCAGGGGACCATTAATTTGCTGATGGGCCTGGAGGGGCTGAAAACTTTACCCCGTCTTATTATTTTCATCAGCACGGTGGCCGTTTATGGCTTAAACAAAGGAGAGCAAATAGATGAATCGTTTCCTTTAAATGGCAGAACACCTTATGCAAGAAGCAAGATCAATGCTGAACATGCGGTGAAAAAATGGTGTAAAAAAAACGGAGTGAAAGCCGTAATCCTGAGGTTGCCCCTGGTCGTGGGAAAGGATGCCCCTGGAAATTTGAGAACCTTGACAAGAGCAATTCATAAAGGACGATATTTTTCTATAACCGGGAATACTTCC
>QQUB01000280.1 GCA_008501835.1 Bacteroidota bacterium | reverse complement strand
CTTAAGGGCTTCAACATAGCGGGCATGTTGCGCAATAGCCAGATCATAATCTGGTCTGCCCAAATCAACAAAGGTTAACCCTGAGACAAGGCTTCTTCCCGGGGTTCTGACAATGGCTTTTGTAAACATAAATTCGTAAAAAGGCTGATTTTATTTCCCCAGAGGTTCTATTTCCGAAAACTCCAAACTCGGCAAAAGTTCAATATCCGAAGCCTCTCGTTTTTCAAAATTAACCGGAAGGGATTCAAAAACTTTCAATTGTTTTTGATTGGCGAGCTCATCAAAACCTACCTCGTTCCAAACCATCAGGTTGGTCACCGAACAATTAAGGATTTCTGCAAGCTGTTCAGGAGCCTCATCTTCCCCAAGCATATAAATGGAATAGGAATAAGGCTTATCCGTGTTTTCTTCACTCTTCATATGCACAGCAGAGTGAAGCGCTTCCGGGTAAGCTTTCCCTGCCTCTTTTGCTAAAAGATACTCATTAAATGCAGGCATGGCTCTTTTTGGAAGGATCAAATAATTTCCCCGGGTACTGGCCGGGATAAAATCTTTAGTATAGAGTGGATTTAATTTCCGGATAACCTCCATGGAAATTCCCGTAATCTGGGCAATTCTGAAATAACTTACAAAATCATGAAGCTTGACATCCTCCGTCAGCTGCATATCCAATGTAGGGAAATCCGGTTCCAGGTTGTGCTTATCATAATGGTGAGCCAAATAAACGGCCGCTATAAAAGCAGGAACATAATTCCGTGTCTCGCGCGGAAGGTATTTCCTGAGTTTCCAGAAATCTGTACTCCCACTTCTGCGAATGGCACGGTTCACCCGGCCCGCACCTGAATTATAAGCAGCAAGGGCAAGTGCCCAATCTTCATATCTGTCATACAGATCACTAAGATGCTCCATCGCCGCCTTTGTGGATTTGATCACATCGGTCCGTTCATCAACTTGGTTATTGATCACCAAACCATAACTCTTTCCGGTTTCGGGCATAAATTGCCAAAGACCTCCCGCACCTACCACTGAAACAGCATGAGGGTTTAAGGCTGACTCCACGACAGCCAGGTATTTGAGCACATCCGGAAGATTGTACTCAGCCAGGTACTTTTCAAAAATGGGAAAATAAGTTGCCGAACGACCAAGAATGATCTCCGCATTTCTGCGCTTACGAACAACATATCCTTTTATATAGGCCTCAACTACAGGCTCGTATTTCGTCTCTATAAATTCCTGATCCATAGCCGCTAAACGGGACATGATCTCCTCCTCATTAAACGGAGGAACTTCTTTGTCAGGACCATTTGCAGCCAGCGGGTTAATCGCCACCAGGCAAAAGAATAACAGGGGTAAGAGGTAATTTTTAAAGCAGTTCATAACAGATTTACTATGCTTGAGTATTCAAATGTAAGCAATAATCTTCATACGACAAAAGTCGATTCTTATTTCCCAATACAATCCTAAAAGTCTTCTTGTTCTATATTTTCCCTGATTTTGTTGTCTTTATGACTAAGATTTTGAAATAATTTGTTCTTCAAAAGCATATTTCTGAGTGCTCAACAAGCAATATTTAAATTTTTTGTTTATTTTTTCTTATTTTAAAATTTTTTGTTTATTTTTGACAATGAAGTTATTTCCAATCTAAAACGATTATTTGAAATCAACTTCCATTTACACCACCTGATTTCCCGGGCAACCGGGGTAATAAAAACTCTAAATCATGAAAATTTTAAAAACAATAGGATTAATTCTCCTGGCACTCATCGTGCTGATCCTCGTCGTGGCACTCATTGCTCCGAAAAGTGTAACCAGTAAACAGGAAGTAAGTATTGATGCTCCTGTAGAATTGGTATTTAATGCTGTAAACGACTTGTCACAATGGGAAAACTGGTCGATCTGGAAGGCCAGCGATTCCACCATGGTCACTACCCTCGGGGACAATTACATTGGCGAAGGCGGGTCCTACAGCTGGTCTGGCGACGTTGTTGGTGAAGGGGAACTCAAAATCCTCTCCAGCACAGCCAACGAAGCCATTAAAACCGACATCAAGTTCGGCCCAATGGGTGGAGCTAATGGCCATTGGACTTTTGCACCAGCTGAAGGAGGAACCAATGTCAATTGGGATGTGACCTCCAAATTTGGCTACCCTTTTAACCTCATGTTACTCTTTGGCGACTGGGAGGGTATGATGTCTGAAGAATTCAACAAAGGACTTAAAATGTTAAAAGATCACGCGGAATCAATTTCATCAACTATGAGCAATACAATGGAAATCAAAGAAATGAACCTCCCGACCAGATATTATATCGGCATCAGGGAAACCGTAAAAATGGAAGACATGGCAAAGCATTATGCTGAAAACCTGCCAAAAGTCTTTACCGCTGTAACCAAAAATGGCCTGGAACTGGCAGGAATGCCATCCGGTCTGTATTACACCTGGGATATGGAAAACTCAACAACAGAACTATTCCAGGGCGCGCCTTTAAAAGAGAAAGCTACCATCGATGGATTCGAAACTATTGAGTTGCCCGCATCCAAAGCATTGGTTCTGAACTACTACGGCCCTTATGATGGTCTTGGCTCGGCTCATGAAGCCCTGGACGCTTATGCCAAAGAGAAAGGATTAACTTCCCTGCCACCAGCCATTGAAGAATACGTAACCGACCCGGGACAGGAACCTGACACCAGCAAATGGTTGACACAGGTTGTTTATTACGTTAAGTAGTAGTATTCAGTCCACCGTACTCAGTATTCAGTCCACAGTCCACAGTCAGCAGTCAGCAGTGTTTTTATCTGTCGACTGAGGACTGAAGACTGAGGACTGAAAACTACCTTACCCCCCACTAACCGGAGGAATGATCACAACCTCACTGCCTTGTTCTAAAACGAAATCATCAGCCCGGTATGCCTCATCAACGGCAATTGCAAAAGATGCCAGGCGGGCAAATTCAGGATAAGCGTTTGTCAGATAAGACTTCAGATCAGCTATATTGGCTCCCTGTGCAATTTCCACTTCAAATTCATTCCCGCCCACGATATCTCTCGCTATTCCGAATGTCAGAATGTTTAACTTCATAGTTTAATTTTAATCACAACAACTCCTTACAGGCATCATATAAATCCTTCCACTCACTTCTTTCACGGACCACGGTTTCCAAATATTCCTGCCAAACCACTTTGTCCTGATTGGTATCCTTAACTACAGCCCCGGTAATTCCGGCAGCCACATCCGAAGCCTCGAGCTTTCCGTTTCCGAAATGCAGGGCAAGTGCCTGTCCATTGTGGATCACAGAGATGGCTTCAGCAGTACTTAATGTACTTGTTGGAGATTTTACTCGCATTCTTCCGTCACTGGTCTTGCCTTCCCGCAGTTCCCGGAAGATGAGTACCAGACGTCTGATTTCTTCAATTGGAGCTGTAGACGGAGGAAGCTTAAGTGGTTCTCCCAGTTTTTCTATACGATGTTTTACAATGGTAACTTCTTCTTCCAGGGTAGCAGGCAACGGCATGACGATGGTGTTAAATCTCCTCCTCAAAGCACTTGAGAGTTCATTCACCCCCCTGTCACGGTCATTGGCTGTAGCAATTACATTAAATCCTTCCCGGGCCAGTACTTCAGAATTCAACTCGGGAACCGGCAGTGATTTTTCTGACAAAATAGTAATCAAAGCATCTTGTACATCCGAGGGAATACGGGTAAGCTCTTCCACCCGGGCAATTTTACCTTCCTCCATGGCGGTCATTACCGGACTCGGAACCAAAGCTTTTTCTGATGGACCTTCCGACAATAACCGTGCATAATTCCAGCCATATCGCAAAGCTTCTTCATTCATACCCGCAGTGCCCTGGACCAATAATTTGGAATCACCGGATATTCCGGCAGCCAGGTGTTCCGACACCCAGGTTTTTGCTGTCCCCGGAATTCCTGTCAGTAAAAGTGCTCTGTCCGTTACCAGCGTAGCCACAGCCATTTCAATCAACCTTCGGGGACCGAAATATTTGGGTTCAATAACAGTACCATCCTTTAGCTCACCTCCCATTATATAGGTGACTACTGCCTGAGGTGATAAATTCCACTGAGCAGGTCGTTGCCCTTTATCAGATTTGGTCAGAGCCTTTAGCTCCTTGGCATAAGCCTTTTCGGCATGAGGACGAAGTATGGATAATTTTGACATATGCTGGTTGCTGGTTGCTGGTTACTCGTTACTGGTACTGACAAATTAATCAATTCTTTTGATAATCAATCGAATTTGGCCCATGTGGTTAGCCTGGTGTTCCATAACATGATACCAGGCCCAATGGTTATTCATGCTACTGCCTTGCACTTTGGCCTTAAACCATTTGTCGTCTTTGGTTTTTAATAGTCGCAAGGTTTCCTTTCTTACTTCATCCCATTTATCCAGATAATACTGGATGGGTTTATCTTTAAAGGTTTCCCGGGCTTTTTCTCCAAGATTTAACGCTGTACCCCATATCTCTTGTTCATTTTTGTTAAAACCTCTGTTCTCAAAGGTATACAGCTGATAATACTTTTCTGTAGCGGCCAAATGTAGAATCAATGCTCCAATCCTGTTAGCTTCTTCATACAAAAGAAAATCCGTTTCCTCTTGTGATAAATTGACTACACTATTAGTGACCCTTCTTTTTAAATCTTCCATCATGGAAACGGTAACACCAATATGTGGAGAATAACCTTTTTTTTGTTTTATAACATTTTGTCCAGCTAGTGAAAAATCACACAACAGGATCAGCATAACGGATGTCAACAGGTATTTCATGTTCAATTTTTTAAATATAACGCTTTCAAATCATTCAAGGTCTACACCCCATTATCCAGTACTGAAGACTGAGAACTGAGGACTGAGGACTGAAGACTGTGTACTGAGAACTGTAAATTACAGACCAAAGTCTACCCTACTTTCTCAACACAACCGCCTCGATCTCTTCCAAAGTATCCGGGTTTAAAACCTGCATTTCAATAAAAGCTCCTTCAATCTTCATTATCACCAAAGCATGCTGAGTGGTAAAACCACTTGTAAAAGGAGTCCAGGGAGTAATTTCCTGTGCATAATAAGGAGCCCCTGCGGCACCATTATTGACCTGCATGATAGTTCTGTTGAGTTTCAGCTTTTTCTCTTCCGGATATCCTTCAGGGTAAATCTCCGTTTTGGGTCCGATTTCAGTGCGACAATAGTTATGCTCATCTCCCGTAAGAATGGCAACTACTTTTTCACTTTTATTGATCAGAATATCCAGGTATTCA
>QQUB01000421.1 GCA_008501835.1 Bacteroidota bacterium | reverse complement strand
TGGCTTTCGGATTCTCACGTGATGACGTAGGGCACTTCCTGCCTTTTTACATCAAGAAATGCATCGTACCTCACGACCCATGCGAATCTATCGACCAGAAAGGTGTAGGTAGCATGGTAGAAACTGCTGTACAAAAAGGTAGAGCTACGAAAGAAAACCTGAAAATAGGTGTATGTGGTGAGCATGGTGGAGATCCTGCTTCTGTTGAATTCTTCCACAGAACTGGCCTCAACTACGTGAGTTGTTCTCCTTTCCGCGTGCCAATCGCAAGATTGTCATCGGCTCAGGCAGCCATTAAGTTTCCCTCCAAAGAGGTGAAAAAGGAAGAAGAAATGGCTTTTATGGTTTAATGGTTTTGTGATATAATAATTATCCCGAATTTTGGCCAATGCCAAAATTCGGGATTTTTTTTTGCCCGAAAGGAGAAAGCCATGAACCTGCCTGCTGAACGCAGGAAGGCGGGTACAGGAATTTTGTTAAAAAAGGAAAGAAAATAATCTCGGGAATTGTTGGATTACTATTGCTAAATTGACGTTACTTTTTTATCTTAGCAATAGGAATTTTCACAACAAAATCAGACAACTTCATGAATAAAACAGTTGAACAAATAATGGCCGCTCCTGTAGTGACTACTACCCTTGATTCTACCACTGGTTATGTAAGAGAATTAATGGAAAGAAAGCAGGTAAGTGCCATCCCCATCGTTGAACTGGATGGTGATAACATCAACCTCAAAGGCATTGTTACGACCAGTGATTTGAGAGGTATCAAGGATGAAAGCACCGAGGTAGATATCATCATGTCCCGTTTAATTGAATCTGTTTCACGGGATACTCCTATTAAAACTGCCGCAAAAAAAATGCTCGAGCATGATATGCATCACCTCGTCGTTATGGAAGAAGGAAAAATTGTCGGCATCGTCAGTTCGATGGATTTTGTAAGGGTGGTTTCCGAATTATCGTAACGTAGATCAGAACCTGCCTGGCGACAGACCGGTTCATTCTGTTACCTCTAACGATACAAACATTACATGGAAGAGATCAAAGTCCTTTCAGGAGTATTCTTTTCTGTCTATTTGAATTCCTCCACCACAATATTTTTCCTATTTTCACCTCCCTGTTTTTGAGAAAAGCAATTGACCATGCATAAAATAGCAGCAGATTACGTATTCCCAGTCTCCCAACCTCCCATAAAGGATGGTGTTATTGTAATGGATGTGGAAGGAAAGATCCTGGAAGTTGGACACCAAAAAGATCATGATCCGGCAAGTCTGGATCAGCATGTTGGCGTTCTGGTTCCTGGATTTGTAAATACCCACTGCCACCTGGAGCTATCTCACATGAAGGGTAAAGTAAACACAGGTACGGGTCTGCTCCCTTTCCTTGTGGATGTTGTTACCTACCGCGACTTTCCAATGGAAGAAATTCAGGAAGCTATACGACAAGGAGATGCTGAAATGAAAAGAGAAGGTATTGTGGCAGTCGGAGATATTTCCAATAAAGCAGATACTGCTGAAGTCAAAGAAAAAAGCCGTATTCGTTATTACACTTTCGTGGAAATGTTCGATTTCCTGCAGGAAGAACGGGCACAAGCCACATACGAACAATACCAGGCCGTTTTTGAGGGACAAAGTAGAAATAACGGCAACAAGATCAGCTATGTCCCACACGCGCCTTATACAGTCTCAAAAGCCCTGTTTGAGATCATCAGGTCTCAAAATAACGGCCAGCAGGCAACCATCAGTATCCACAACCAGGAAACCCCGCATGAAGATAATCTCTTCCTGAAAAAAGAAGGAGGATTTGTCGGTTTCTTCGGTGGTTTTGGTGTTACGCTGGACAACTTCAGTCCCACCGGGAAAACTGCCATCCATTATGCTATGGAAAACATGGACCCAAATCAGCGGACCCTCTTCGTCCATAACACTATGACAGGCGATGAGGATATCAAAGCCGCTCATGCCTGGAGTGATCATGTGTACTGGGCCACCTGCGCCAATGCAAATCTTTATATTGAAAATCGCCTGCCCAATTACAAACTTTTCATCGACAACAATGCCAGAATGACCATCGGCACCGACAGTCTGACCTCCAATTGGCGGTTATCTGTTTTGGATGAGATGAAAACCATTGCCAAATATCAATCCTATGTTGATTTCGAAACGCTGCTCCGATGGGCTACCCTCAATGGCGCCGAAGCACTTGGGTTTGAGGATGAGCTGGGCAGTTTTGAAGTCGGTAAAAACCCGGGAGTGAACCTGCTTAACCTGAATAGCGATCTGAAGCTTGGAGATAAGACGCGGGTGGAGCGATTGGTTTAGACGGTGGACGATGGACGGTGGACGGTGGACGGCTTACGGCACACGGTTTACGGTGCAGAGCATGCGGTTTTTTTCTCCTGTAGATAACCAAAACACTTCGATATTGGGTGTTGGAAATTCTGCTGTTCTGCGGTTCCTCACCGCCTGCCGGAAATGGAATAATGATGAAATTTCGAAAAGAAATTCTTTGAATTTTGAAGAAACACGGCAGAACAGCAGAATAACGAATATCCAACACCGAACCTCGCCTGCTGACGACGGGAGGCAGGTTTCGAAGTTCTATCAAAAATTTCTAAACTCAATACTCCCGACACTTGCGAGTACGGGATGTCGCGATGCTCCACCTGCATTTTGCACTATGCACTCCTCTCTCCTACACATCCTTCATTGACAAAACCACAAAGAAATTTTCTAAACCGGATTCCGTCTGGCAAAAGTAGATAGGCAATTCTGTTCAAATCCCCACCTCCTTCTAACTATACTTCAACCGAAGTTATTCGATTTCTGGTCAAAATCCGGAAGCGAAATTCCTATTGCTCAAAAAAAAGTGTTAAAAAAAAGTCACGTTTGAAAAGGTCATGGCTTTTATATATAGAAGATTGTTTCTATTATTTTTTTAACCATCAAAAAAATCACAATGAAAAAGTTTTTGAAAAACGTGTTCTTTATGCTAATTACCTTAGTTATTCTTGGAGGATGTCAAAAGGATTCTAACCCATTAACGTTGAATCAAGGAATTCTACAAACGGAAAAGAGTGACCCTAATTTAACACAAGTAAATAATGACACCTCAGAAATTGTAAAAGTCAAAACTCTATTCGAAAGTCCAACAGGTACTGTTGATAGTTTCGAATTATTCTTACTAGCTCATCACAGTTTTCAAGTACAACTCGAAAGCTTTTTAAATGAGGGAAGAGAGTTGTTAGCCCTTGAAAGCTTTACAGGAATTATTTTAGGACATTTAGACAATGAGCTTAATTTTAAGGCCTATTATGAAAATGGGGAGTTTGTTCAAGATATTACTGAAGAGGATCAATTAAGGATAGGGCCTGTTTGTTATAACATTTATATGATCACAGAAACGGTAACGGAATGGTGGCAGGTAACTGAATTGAATGGTGTAATTACTTACACATACTTAGGACAGGGTCCAACAACTGTTACAACAGAACTCATTGGAGAGACATGTACGGGTCCTGGTTTCGATGAATATTATATGAATTCAGTTGTAAATCAAGTATATATTACCCAAACTCAAGCCATGGTAAGGCTTGGAGATATGCTAATTGAAGAAGGAATTGAATTAATTGACCTCTGCAATCCTGAAAATGATACAAACCACGAAATAATTGAATCCGTAGTTAATAATACCAACCTTGAAGTAATTACAGAACAAGCCTTTTGGGAGGCATACCAAAGTTACCTGGAAGATTGCCTGGAAATCGAAATCGATTGTACAAATGATATTAATATTTTTGAATGCATAGAGGATGAAATAGCTACAATTCTACCTTATAGTTGTAAATCATTCAATTTTGAAGATTTCGGATTATTTCAGGTTGCCAGACTAAGTGGTGTGAAGTTTAATTTCATTAATAGTGCAAACGGCTCTGCGGCTTTTTGTGACTTTAACGTCGAGATTGCAGCTCCCAATTTTATAGAATTAACTTCACCAAGTTGGGGCAATTTAAGTGCACTTCCCATTACTCCTGGAATGGCAGCAAATGCAGCAGCAGATGCAATAAATCAAGCAATTGACTTAACAGTTGAGTATTATGGAGATCCAAACACCTATTATAATAATAGTCAATGCGAAACTTTTCAGGAGTATTTTCAAACTTATTTTAATATTATTTTTGCAGGAATGTTGGCATTGGAAGTTTCTGATACCTATAATTTAGGAGTGGATGAATTTGTATTAGAAATTGAACCTCTGCTACAAATAGGCTACAGTAATCTAACAGGAATTACACCCACAATAAAAGTAGGAGATTTTTCAATTTTTGGATTTGGAAAAGATAATTGTAATTAATCCAATTTGACGATAATCCTAATTAAAACATTAGCCTTTCCCTTGAATGAATTCTCAACATTTCACGGGAAAGGTTTTAAATTTCTTTTTATGAGAATTATAACCCTTTTTATTATTTCACTAATCTTTTTAAATGGAATGAAAAGCCAGGAAACATTTATTAGCATAGAACCTTCACAAAATCCTGAAACCGGAGGGATTATTTCTACAAACTCTTTTGGGCTGATAATAAATGACAATCTGAAAGAAATAATTTCCTATTGCCTGGCTACCACAAATAGACCAGTATTAAACTCTTCAATAGTCATTGATAACAATCCTGTATTGACAATAAAACTATTTAGACGTAATGGAATTTCAGATCAAGAATCATGTAGTTTACTCTTAGAAAAATTACTAGAAAAATATAACTTGATAATTTCTGAAAAACCAGATCAATTAGAGAAAGTTATTTATATCACCAGAATTCAGCAGGAAATAAATCCTGATCCGAACGGAGGAACCAATTTCGATAAAAAAGGTTTTTTGACCATTTATAATACCAATAGTTCTTTCTATTCCAGTTTTTTTGCCAAAAAAGGTATTATTCTAAAATTGGAAAATGAAGCTTGGAGAGACCGGAAATTTACAATATCTATTCCTACCGATATCCTGGAAAAAATGCATGAAAATTCTAATGAAATCATTACGATTCTTAATGAAGCTGGAATCCATACGAAAAAAATCATGGAACCAAAGTTAATGGTTATCAATATTTGATCATTACAACTTCTATTTCATAAAAACCTAAAATCTATATCATCCATTTTGCTCGCAAACCCGAAACATCCTTCATCGACAGAGCCAGGCGCCCCCGAGAATTATCTATATCCAGCACCTTGACCATAAAATCATATCCCTCATTGAAGTTGACA
>QQUB01000489.1 GCA_008501835.1 Bacteroidota bacterium | reverse complement strand
AAGTCGTAGCTCATTTTTCATCTAAAAATGGAGCCCGAATACAAGCCATTGGATGTCAATAATATAAGTTTTAAACGAATACGAAGCCGCCCGGAGAAAAAATTGGCATAAAATTCTCATATAATTTTCCGAGAAAACATCCAGTAATACTCCCTTTGCCGACATCGGGGCGAAAAAAGGTATTGTATCCCTTCGCGTTCCTGTCATATGCCATAGGAGGAAATATTAACATACTGTGAGGAATTTACATCTGTTGTCAGAAAAAGGTTCTTTGATTCTGCTCAGGTAAAACTACACACTTGACAGCCACGGTTTCAACCGAAAATTCATGGTCAAGTTGTTGTAATCCAATCAGGACTACAATAAACCTCAGTAAATTTCTCAACTAAAAAATTTAATACCAAAAACTAGCGAATGCTCCTAAACAGAAAGGAAGATATGCGCATCCTTGCCAGTGCGCTAAGAGATGAGCTGGAACACTTTAAAAAATTCGGGGTTAACGAAGACCTGAACCCTGAATTACTTGAACCCATTCGCTCCAGATTAAGCGACACTCCCCTTCGTGCCTATTTCGCTCAAAAAATATTCATCATCGCCCGCGATCGTCAGGGCTGGAACAAACGCCACTACCGCAAACACTACGAAAACCTGTTCACCATTAAAGTCCCTTTTGTTTTTGAACTGATCATTACAATTCAATACCTGCATAACCAGATCCTGGATAAGAAAAACGGGATCGATACCCTCGAAAAAGCATCTCATAATCTCTTGATCGCCAATATTCTCAAGGATAGTCTCTATGAATATATCGAAGCTGAATTCCCGGAAAAAATGGCATCGGCGCTGACCAAAACCGTACGAAATGCCTTTAAAATGGTAGACATTGGGCAAATCATAGAAAAGAAATACAATACCTATGAAAATTTCCAACTGGCAGATTTGATGGAGACCTACCACCTATCTGACACCATTGAATCTACTATTGATTTTTCCGGAATAACCCCCTTTACCGACAAGTTGTATGAAGACCTCCCAAGAAGTTATTGGGAATTCACGGATCTTTATCTCAAACGAATTTACCTGACCTGTGCCGCCCTCTTCACCTCATGTACAGACTTCATTTGCTCTACACTTGACGTTGGAAAAGAGGACAAAAGGCAATTGCTCCAATTCGCCACGGCTTATGGCATGATGCGACAGATCATCAATGATAATGCGGACTTTGTTCCCTCAGCGTTTGGATTGGCTACATTGAGCAAAACAGCTGAGGATGCCTTCAGCGATTTAAAAAACCGCAACATAACCTTGCCTCTGATCTACCACCTTTCTGCCTGCCCAAGAGGGATAATTGCCACCTGGATAAAGAATGCAGATGCGTCATTAAACAATTCGACGCAAAAGGATTTTGCTGAAATTTTATTGTCCGATCACTCCCTTTTTAAATCAGTACAGTTAAGTCGACTGCTCTCAAGTATTGCTGAGGGTCACCTCAAGGGGCAAACTGTTGCTGAACAAATGTTAGCCGATACCTGTCAGATCGCCTGGTGGAATAAATTTCTTGCTCCGGTCGTTAAGACGAAAGCTTATAAGGGATTTAAGAAAACGGCCTGGTATCGCAGGTTCAAAAAACTGCTTTCACATTCGGTGGAAGAAACCAAAAAAACTTCCATTCCAGCCATTCAAGAGCAAGGAACAACCGTACCTGCCCTATCTCTCCACTTTAGTTTCAGGTAAGCAAAAACGGAATTTCAAAAACGAAAAACAAGGATAAAATTCGTATCAAAACGTAATTTTTACGCATTTTTCAGAATAATTTATAATTTTGTCCCATAAAAAAGTGATCCGTTAAAGTGTTTTTTATAACTTTATCCTCAGGAGGCAACCATACCTACACTATGAAACATGAAGCTTAAAAGTAATTTGATCCATCAGTACTATTCGGATGGTTTTCTTTTATGGTAGCTATCGACAAGTAAACACCTGAAAACACTTTAACTGATCGCTATTCTAAAAGTATGGCAACCGCCGTCAAGGATCCTCCCGAATCTTCCGGTGGAATTACGTCTTTTAAATTCAAAACTACACGAGTTATGCCCAACACGCATACACTTACACGTGATCCTTTTTTGATCCGGGAAGTCATCGCATTTCCCCGGGTCGATGAATTTTACAACCTGCTCCAGGACCGATTACACATGGAGGTTGAAGGGTATTTTCTAGAGAACAACTTCACCATGTTGATCAATGCCCTCCCACGGGTTGAACCCACGACCATTACCCGTTACCAGGACGTCCCCCTGATTTACGCCGGAATACCAAGACAAAGAGAATTACTCGAAGGATCTGTACGTAACTGGAAAGAAGAACTTGACGAACACTGGGATTTTCTGGACGTTACCGACCTGAACAGTAAAACAGCCGTAGTGAGTTCTCAACTCTTTAAAGCCTTCTACCGAGGTGATTACAAACTTTCCGATATTCCAAAGGTGAGCATGGGGAACCTGGCCGATTACTTCGAAGCCATCCTCTACCCCGACTCTTCCTTTAAAATTGCTACTCCAAGACAGCATGCCGAGTACCACATTCTGCAGGCCTACTTCAATGTCATGGAGGATAAATACCTTTCCATACCCCTCGTAGGCTTCGGTGAATTTGACGCCATCATCCACCTTGTTTACAGCGCCGCTGATTCTGATGCATTGAATGAAAAGGTGATCGCCAAGATGATCAAGTCTTTCAGCATCATGTATGAAAACCTGATCCTTGACTGGGACCTTGTAGGTCGTAACATGGAAAAATCCGAAGCGATCCAGCTCTCCCTGAGTCCCGTCTTTTATGAATACATCAATAAAAACCCCATCCTAAAAGAGCTTAAATACGACGAATATTACAAAAAATATCTACTTTACTTCAAGGAACGTATCCGTTTGAATGACCGGGTGATCCACAGTAAAGTTTACTCCCCCTACCTCAAGGCAGCGATCATTTCCATCATGATCGACAGTTATGCCCACAACATCAGCGCACATAGTCTCATTGCCCTCAGTTGGTGGTTCAAACGCCGGGCTGACAGGATTCAGAATGAAAAAGAAATTCATCTTGAGGAAACCGCTGAACTTAAAGAAATCGTAGAAGAACACCTGCCACAGGGATATGACCAGGATCGCTTATTCGAACTGATCGCCCCCTGGATGGAGGGTTATTTCGTCAAAGACAATGAAGATGAGTACGATGTAGTAAAATTCCCAGGCTCTCTGGATCGCGAAATCTACCCACTCATTAAATTCCTAATGCAAAAGGGTGCCTTCTGGAGCGGTATTGCTCGTGACAACCACTTTGGAGGTGAAGCTGCGAATCTCTTCGATGTGCTTTGGGAAGATTTTATCAACAACCCGCTCTATCTTGGGACAATCGCCAAATCTGAGGATATATTCAAAATATCCCTTTGCTTCACTAAATATGCGGACCAACGCAAACCACGGGCAGAAAAAATCACCTGCTTCAGGCCCAAACAAATGTTCGACGAAGGGGTATTTGTAGAAATCGACATCAAAAACAAACGCCCCGGCGCCAAAAGAAATGAAAATGGCGAGTACTACATAGAGCTCGATGATGGTCAGAAATTATGGTTCTCTGAACACAAGGAACTCGAAGAAATGAGTGATTTCGTCAGCCCGGGAAAAGACTACGCCAAGATCAAATCCTACCTTCAATCCTGCAATGTATTCTTCCCGGGGGAAGTAGTAGGCAGACACTCGTTTTTTACCATGCTTGAAAACGAGATCCGTAACGTGAAACACTACAAAGGAGAAGACTTGAAAAGCATTCAGCAAAATGGGCTGAAGTTATTCATGTCCGTCCAGGAGACCAACGTAAGACCGGCAGAAACTGAATTTGAAGATATTGCGCCAAACGAGTTATACAGAATTGGGGTGTGGATCGGAACGCCTACCCAATTGAAGGTCGATCAAATGCAACCGCTGGTTCGCCGGAAATTCGAGGCCCTGATGGGCGATATCATGGATGCCGACACCTTTGCTCCAAGGCTGGGAGGAAGTTTCCAGGATAAGATTTGTGCCGGCATGTTGTTCAATAACAAATTCTCTCTTGTCCAGAATGGAGATGATAATCCAACAAGGGATACCAGCAATGATTCTGACAGGGATATTTCCTATTTCCCATGGATCATCCCGGCCACAAGTCCCGAATCCGCGCCTCATAATGACATTGAGGTCTGCAAACGGGTTAAGGAAAGTGACAACGAATTCAATAAAAAATACAATCACGAAAGGGGGTACTTTAAAAAATATTTCCACGTCTGGAAGGCTGCCAATATTAAGCAGGTCAACCGTATGCGGCAGGACGATTTCGTTTGGGAAAACCTGGCTCGTTTCAGATTTATCAGCCTTTTCGCTCCTATCGGCGAACGTCAGCAGCTATGGGAAAAAGTGCGCTCTACCGGAGTAATTCGCATTATCAGCCAAACCCAAAACCTGCTGGAAGATCAACCCAAAGGGTACGATATTCTGGAAGCTTATAAACTTTGGCTCAGGGAATGGATCAGTGAAGATGCCCTGCAGGTAAATATCCTGGTGGATGGATTACTCACCGGACGTATGATGTTTGATAAAAACACAGAGGAAGTTTTCAGGTATTACAATACGGATGAGCTTGCTGAAACCGAAACAGAATACTCGGGACACCAGCACACCATACACCTTGCCCACGGAGGATTCACCTCGGATAACAGCCTGCTCCGCTACAGATCCCATGGAATATACAGAACTTATTTCATGAGAGACATCCATGATGGATCGCCTGTTTCTTTGCTGGATACCTCCAGGTTGATTGAATTATTTGAAATTCTCACTACCAAAATCACCATCTTCGACAACAGGATTCGCCAGCGAATAAGAAATAATGACCGGGAAGATATTTTTAAGGAAGTATTGAATATTTCCATAAACTCAGAAGAACAACCGGTTCAGGATAAGCAAGGGCTATGGTATGGCAACTGGGAAGATCAAAAGAACGAAATTGCTCAGTCACAATTCCTGATCCTGCACTTATCTTTCATAGAAAAACTGTTATTGACAAAATACGGTACCCATCCTGATTATGCTGATGAAAACATCGGTTTGTTTATACAGGAAGAGATCATGCCGTTGATCAGTGTGAACGATACCATCCGCAAGAATTTTATCCTTGTGATTACTTCTGGTCGTGGTCGTACCAAATGGTGGAAACGCCTGGAAGAAAAACGTGAATATATAC
>QQUB01000452.1 GCA_008501835.1 Bacteroidota bacterium | reverse complement strand
ATAGGTACGCCACGTAGAAGAATTCCGATCGTCGATCTTAACTTCCCGATCCTCAAAATCCAGCATATCACTGACAGGTTCTATGATAACCTCCGGGCTTAATGTATCAATGTCTACGAAAACATCCACCGTTTCGGAGCAACCATTTTGCTCATCCATTACTGTAAGCATAAAAACTCCGGAGTCAAATACCAGCAAAGACAAGGCATCCTCCAAAATAACTCCATCTTCTTCCGTGGACCAATAAACGGTCATCCCCGCAGTATCAGTTTCTGTAGCGTCAATAACGACCTGTTCATTATCGCAGGTTATTGCCAAAGGTTCCTCAACCAATATTTCAGGAAAATCAGTATTGGAGACGACTTCAAATTCAATAGAATCCATGCAGCCATTTTCCGAATCCGTAACTTCCAGCAGGAAAATTCCCGGTTCATCTACTCCGACAACATCCACGGTTGTTACCCCGTAAAGATTCCCATCCTCAATAACTTCCCATTGATAATTCAAGGAAGCACCCGTTGCGGAAAATGAGCCCGATCCATCTACTGCAATACTGTCTACCAAACAGGTAAGTTCCAACATATCAACCGAAGCCACCACAGCTGTCGGTAGTAAAACATTGTCTATTACCACAAGGGAATCCATTGACATACAGCCATTGGCATTATCAGTGACTTCCAGATAATATACCCCTGGTTCATCAATTACCGGGTTAGCAATCGTATCACCTGAAATAATATTCCCCTGATCTGTAGTCCATAAAAATGAATTATCATCGCTAGTTGTCACTGCAGAACCTGCTAAAATAATGGAGGAAACCGCACAAGTCAAAACAGTATCCATTCCAGCATCTACCATCGGCAGATTTTCATCCAGATCAACGACGAGGCTATCTATTGATGAACAATTATTATTGGTATTAGTTACTTCCAAATAATAGGTGCCTGCTTCAAAAACAACAGCTTCCAGTTGATCAGCAGCCTCAATCATTTGTCCTGAATCTCCGGACCATAAAACTTCAATTGAATCCTCCGGAAGGTTAACAGAGCCTTGCAGGGTAAGATTATTGAGGTTACAAAGCAAGGTTGCATCATCTCCGGCTTCAACCGCCGGAGGAATGGTATCCATCGTTACAGTGACTACCGCCACATTTTCACAACCTGTATTGGTCTCAATAATCTGAAACTGATAATCTCCAGGTGATGAAACAGTGATATTGATATCATCCACACAATCCACAATTACAGGGTCACCAAACTCATCCAGGGGACACCAGGAAACAGTATAATCTGTGGCAGGCGCTGGGGTATTTCCAGTAAGGGTAGCTGCATTATTACCACAATCCAGCACAGCTCCTTCAATAGGTTGAATCTCCGGTATATCATCTGAGACACCGACATATACGCTGCTTGTATCTATACATCCGTTATCAGTGTTTTCTACAGTGAGTAAATAAAACCCTTCGCAACTGGCAATTACAACCAGGGTATTATTTTCTGACAAGCAGGTCCCGGACGGGCCTTCCCAATTATACTCAAAATTATTGCCGATACTCGATCCGTTTCCATCCAGGAATACCTGTTCATCATCACAAGTCAATACCTGGTTCGGACCAGCATCTGCTAACGGCGGGATGGTATCAATCTCCACAAGTACTGTATCAAATTGATTACATCCTGTATTTAAATTGGTTACTTCTAATATAAAAGTGCCTGGTTCAAGTGCTGTTGAAAATTGTTGATCTGTTGACCCCATAGCTGATCCTGTCGGGGAAGTCCAGTCATAGGTAAACTCCGGGCCGGAATCGGTTAAATCACTGCCAAGAGTGATTGTTAAACTATCACAAGTCAGACTGGCATCCGGCCCGGCAAAGGCATTGGGCGGATCAAATAAACCTACTACGGTCACAGAATCAGTTGTTGAATATCCCAGCGTATCGGTGGCCGTTAAATAATATACACCGGGAGCACCGATGAGCGGGTTTAGAGTTGTTGTATCGGCTAAGATCTCTCCTTCTGTGGTTGTCCATACAATTTCGCAATCGGCACAAGGTTCGCAAAACTGCCCTTCCAGGGATATACTTTCCACCTCACAGGTCAGTGTATCAGGGGGAAGGATTTCCAGGCAGGGTATGCAAATCTGTTCAACCACTTCTACTGTATCAGAGGACATGCAGCCGTTAATGAGGTTCTCAACTGTTAAGGTATATTCACCGATGGCGTCTATAAGGATACCTGAAGAATCCACTTCAATTATACCCGGACCATTCCAGGCGAATTCATAATTTCCAGACTCCGGTGTCACAAAGGCTTCCAATGCGAAGGTATCGCTCTCACATAAAAAGACTGAATTGCCAAAAACAATTTCGGGTGGCGTATTATTCAAAAACACATTTACCACATCAAAGGCACTGCAATTATTGGTTGTATCCACAACCTGCAGAAAATAAACTCCAGGCTCATCAATAGAAATTATGGGTTGTTCAGGAGTCCCAAGAGTATCGCCTGAATTAAAGTCTGTCCAGTAATATTCAATATTTTCCCCGGTTGAAGACCCTGACCCATTTAGAAAAACAAAAGTATCCACACAAGTCAAAGTGTCTGAGACACCTGCGTCAGCAATGGGAACATCCTCATTGGCACTCACCTCAATATTCAGGGTATCACTTATCCCGACTGCTGGATTGATAACAATTACCGTGTATATACCTGCACATACCACATTGATAGTCGATCCCATATCGTCCACAATGCACCCGGGGGCAGGGCTTTCCCAATTATATTCATAATCAAACCCGGATGGAGTAACTTCCACATTTACAGTGACAATAGATTCCCCGCAGGTTATCAAACCTGGCTGACCAACAAGACTCACTTCAAAGTCACAATCTAAAATAACCTGAATACCGGCGGTGTCCACACAAGTTTCATTAAAATTGGAGACGATCAATTCATAAAACCCAGGTTCCGAAACAGTTGGTGAATTCCCGGACAATGTAACCGGCTCGCCATCCAGCAACCATTGGTAAAGTCCCATAGAGGATGCTGAACCATCCAGCAGAGCCTCCCCTGTTTCACAGGAGATCAGTGCCGTTTCCGGTAATTCTGCAAACAATGCTGCCGGATCTGTTGAAACGATAACAGTATCTTCCCCTATACATCCATTATCAATATCTGTCAAAGTAAGGAAATAGGTCCCCGGGCAACTTATCTCAATCACCAATTCATCAACAGGAGTTTCAATACACGGCCCTGACCATAAAATTGACAGGTTTTGAGTGGTATCAGAATCTGATCCATCCAAAATCAGGGTTTCATCGCCGCAAACGAAATCCTGATCAGGCCCGGCATCCGCAAAAGGAGTTTCCTGATCAACCCCAAATATAACGGTTGAGGTATCGCGGCACCCATTAATTTCATTCACCACTTCAAGTTGATAAACACCCGCAGAATCTGCTGCAGTTGTTGGCCCACCAAGTGGTTCGGTGAAATGTCCATCTGAAGTCACCCAGTTATAGGTAAATTCCGGACCAATGGACGTCCCGGGGCCTCCAAGAGGTAGTTCGGGGTCATTACAGGTAAGAATTCCATTTTGCCCCGCATCAGCCACAGGTTGGAGGGTATCTATTTCAACCATCACAGTAACCGAATCCTGGCAAAAATTATAAATATTAGTAACCGTTAGAGAATAGATTCCTGCCTGATCAACCAAGACATCTTCCAAATCATCATCTCCTACGATGCCTGGACCTGTCCATGCATATGACAGGCTATCCGGAGGGATAGAGCTACTACCATCCAGTAAAACTTGTTCCTGTACACAGGTCAGCGTATCAGAAGGGGCGATAATTGCCTGAGGAGAGACGTGATTTCCTGTCACTTCCACACTGTCTGTAGCCACACAACCGTTTTCCAGGTTTTCAATTTCCAGGGAATATATACCTGCACAGGAAACTTCTATTGCTAATTCCGTTGGAACAGATTCAATACAAGGACCTGTCCAGGTAAGATCAAAGCCCGGACCATTAGAGGAACCTATTGCGGAAAGGGTATCAACAAGCGTCTGGCAATTTATGACAAAACCATCTCCAGCTTCAGCGAGCGGAGCAAGTGTATCTGTCTCTATTTGAACTATAGAGGTATCACTACATCCATTGTCTTCATAGGTTACTACCAGGGAGTATTGCCCGCTTGCATCAACAACAGGCATGGCAATATTGGAGGCAGAGACAAAATTCCCTACATCGGTGGTCCATTGATAAGTCGTTCCCGGCTCAACCGTGGTATTAATACCTCCAAGAGTTACGGTTGGTTGATTACAGGTTATCGTATCTGGCAAACCTGCATCAGCAACAGGAGTTTCGAGGGAGGCAATGACCTCCACCGTATCCCTGTTGATGCAGGTAGTCATATCCTGTATAGCGTATACCTCCAGATAATAACTCCCCGGATCTTCTACCGGTAGTAATAATCCTGAGTCCAAATAATTTCCGTCCAGCGTATACCAATCGTAGGTCAGCTGGCCAATAGGCATAGAATTACTTCCGTCCAAAAATATGCTGTCATTATAACAGTTGATGGTATCTGGTTCTGTTACAATGGCTAAAACTTCAAGAACATTCAAGGTGAGATTCACGGTGCTATCACATCCGGCAGCTGAATTCATCAAGACAGAATAATTCCCCGCTTCCGTAAAGGTACTATCCCCCACCGCGAAACTGTCTCCGGCACAAATAGTAACGGCTGTATCCAGAAAAATAGGTTGAAGCACGGTCAGATTAAGGTTGACAATACTATCACATCCCAGATCAACAGTTTGAAGGGTATCAGAGAACATCCCGGAGTCATAATAGACCGAAGTCCCCACCTGGACCGAATCTCCCGCACATATAATAGAATCCAAGGGCGTAAATACTGGATCCACCAGATTCAACTGAACATTAACAATACTATCACAACCGGCATAATTCATTAGAGTTATGCTATGGAAACCGTCTTCCAACAAGGTAGTATCACCAACCATGATCGAATCACCGGCGCATATGGTTTGCTCAAAGAAAACCGGATCTGGAGTGGCAACGATATTCACTGTCATGCAACTATCCGTCAGCTTTCCGCAAAACCATGGGGTCAGGCTATTTAGCGAATCCCTGAACTCCTGCAGCAAAAGTGTTCCATCAGCAGCAGGAAGACTGTCTTGTTCTGTTATTCGGTAGGAAAGTCCACATACCTCATAAGATCCTTCCAAATAATTCAACATATTGATGGTAGAATC
>QQUB01000382.1 GCA_008501835.1 Bacteroidota bacterium | reverse complement strand
CTTGAAAGAGCAAGAAGTATTCATTTGCTCATTGCTGCACAAGGAGAAAATAGTGTTATTGCCAGAATCCAGGACAGGGGCAATGGGGATTTGTTATTAAAGGTAAGCAATACTCATCCTTTTCCTATTGAGGTAATTGGTTATGGGAGAAAACCTGATAAATCCCATCAGGATCTTTCCAGTCCCCTATTTGTTTTCTCCAATCCACAACATCAGCCACCAACATATGCTGATCTGGCGGTTCCTGACAAGACAAAATATCTTTTCTACCGGGTGGCAGGAATAGATTCGATTTACACTGCGGCTATTGTTGACTGGCAAATTCCAACAGGTGTGACCCAGCGGCAAATGATGTTTGGAGATTCCTTGAAGAGTAATGAATTATTTGAAGTTTCGGGCAATAATATTCTTTTCAAAAAAGGCTTTCACGTTAGTCAGAATGACATCACCATACCTGCAGGTTACCAGGTATTTTTTGAAGCAGGAGCAAGCCTTGATCTACAAAAGGAAGCTGCTTTCATTTCTTTATCTCCCGTTTTCATGCTTGGAACGGAAGATAACCCTGTGCAGGTTTTTTCCTCTGATGATACTGCCAATGGTTTCACCGTCATTCAGGCGGGAGAGCCTTCGAGAATTGAGTATACAAGATTTGACAAGTTGAATACACTGAATAAAGGTGGCTAGATGCTAACGGGATCTGTCACCTTTTGTGAATCGGATGTAAACATAAATCATGCAGCATTCACCAACAATCTTTGCGAGGATGGTTTGAATATCGTACATGCGAAATTCACGCTGGACAACTCCCTAATTGCCAACACTTTCAGTGATGGATTTGATGCAGATTTTTGCGAGGGAACTGTCAATAATATAACGTTCAGGGATACAGGAAATGATGGAATGGACCTATCTGGAAGTGTAATAACCATTGCCAATCTTCAAGTATACAATGCAGGAGACAAAGGATTAAGTGTGGGAGAAAAAGCAGAAGTCCATCTGCTCAGCGGCACTATAATAGGAGCAAATACCGGTGTGGCCTCCAAGGACCTTTCCTTGTTGAAAATTGAGGATTTGAACCTGGAGAATTGTATCAAGGGATTCACAGCATATCAGAAAAAGCCTGAATACGGGAAAGGGAATATCATTGTCAAAAAGTACTCCGCAACCGATGTAAAACACCTTTTTTTGCTGGACAAAGGATCCGTGCTTGACCTGATGGGAGAAAAACATACCGGGGAGATCTAATAAGTGCAAAGTGATGAGTGATGAGTGGTGAGTGGTGAGTGATGAGTGATGAGTGATAAATAGAAAACAATATGGCTCGTTTCGAAAGAAAATTTAAAATAAACGGAATTGAAAGGGAGACTGTGGTGGCGAATCTCCGGGTACATCCGGCAGGGTTTCGGGTACTTCACCCGGACCGGCAGGTAAATAATATATATTTCGACACTATTGACCTGACCACCTTTCATCAAAATGTAGCCGGGATAAATCAACGAAAAAAATTCAGGATGCGCTGGTATGGAGATGATGTGGAAACCATGAAGAAGAGTCAATTTGAGATAAAAATTAAGCACAATGAACTGGGGACCAAAAAGGTGACCAAATGCGGTAAACTGAAGTTCAGTGACTTATCTAAAATCACCGACCTGGCCAATGAGTATTCTGAAACATTTGCCCCTCTTTATCCGACCTTAATGAACGCCTATACCCGGTCATATTACACATCGGCAGACGGCAGGTTCAGGGTTACGATTGACCGTAATCTGTACTATTATTCCTTATTGGGGCAAACAAAATTCTATGGATATCGGGTAGAAGAGCCCGGGGTAATCCTCGAAGTGAAATACGAAGAAGCAGATGATAATTTAGCAGGGTTCGTCCTTCAAAATCTGCCTTACAGACATACTAAAAGTTCAAAATACGTGAATGGAGTTTCGTTAACCTCCATGTTCTGAAATTAACTAAATTTGCCTGGCTTTATTAAAAAGCCACTAAAAGATAAAACGAATCCAATGTCCAAATTTGAAGAATATCTCAATCAGTTTTCCAATACCATCAGCTTTCAGGATTTTATGATCGGCTTTTTGCTGACGGCTATTTTAGCTATTCTAATCAGGAACTTCTATGTGAGGTTTGGGATGGCCATTTCCAACAGGAAGAGATTTGCCAACAACTTCCTGGCACTGGCACTGATCGTCATGTTGATCATTACTATTGTAAAATCTTCACTTGCACTTTCACTTGGATTGGTGGGGGCATTGTCTATCGTAAGGTTCAGGGCTGCTATCAAAGACCCTGAAGAGCTGGTTTATCTTTTCCTGGTAATTGGACTGGGTCTGGCAACCGGTGCAGGGCAATTCATCATCGCAGCTTCAGCCATTCCAATGATTCTTTTATTATTATGGTTTTATTACCGCTTTGTTGGTCGTAAGTCTTCCACCAAAGGCAATAATACCCTGATACATCTGCGCATCAAGGAAAAAAGCATCCAGAAAGTCAGTGAAATATTCCTGAAGCATCTTTCGCATGTCGAACTAAAACGGATGGATCTGCTTCAGGATGGCATAGATATCACTTACATCTGCCAGGCAGAATCTGTTGAGCATCTGGATGCATTAAAGGAAGAATTGTCAGGCATTGACAAAGACATCACCTTTTCTATTGTTGACAATCCCGGATTGATAGCATGATGAAATTGGGGTTGGCTATTCCTTTTTTGCTTTTGGTTTATACAACCCGTCAAAAATATCAGACCAGGTTTTTCCACCATCGGTCGTTCGTTGCCAGTACTGGCGAACGGTTCCGTCACTGTTTGGGGTCCAGGTGATCCTGTCAGTATAGTGGACCTTGTTTTTTTCACTATACTTTTCCTCACTTTGCAGAACCATTTTTCCGTCGACAAAATTTCCTGTCAGCTCCAGATTACCGCCCTGGTTATCCACCCAAATTTGCTTCCATTTTTTCTCGGTCTGATCGTAAAAGTTGTAACTGGTACCAGTGTAGCCTCCTTTAGCACTTACCCAGTTCTCCTGGATAACACAACTGTCCTCCATGATCACTATGGAATTTGTTCCGGCCAACCCCTGAGAAGAAAAGGTTTCCCACTCCCCTACCCAGAAATCAAACTGCCGGTGTTCAGGTGTACAGCACGGGCATTGGCTGGAGTTTTGAGCTGCAATAAAATTAGAAAACATCACCATCAAAAGGGACATCAAAATACTTTTCGGAAACATAAGACTTATCGTTTTTTGAATTAATTATGGGAATATCCCGGAAATGATGATGTGTGCAAATGGAATTACTGAAACAGCCAAAATGAAATCATGCCTGAATAGAAATTTTCAGGCATGATTTCCCGTGTGCCGTCTATTCTTTATACTTTCTCCAGGCTCCTAAGATTATTCCTCCTATTACAAGCCCAACTGTGGTATTACCTCCTGTAATCCATGCCAGACCATAAGGTCTTTGAGCAAACATATTTGTAGTCATAGTACTTAGCAAAACAAATGCTACTCCAATAATCAGTGCATATTTGGCACCGTCCATGGCGGATTGAACATTGAGTCTCGTGAACAACCAGGCAAGAGCATACATCGAAACTATGGCAGAAACTACATTGGTAACCCAAATGCCTGCACCCGGAGGATTAGCTTCAATGGTAGCCCGGTCCAGGCCTACCATGCCCATCCATTGTTCTCCAAAAACGGGCCCATACCACAGAAACCCAAGGACAAATAACAATACTACGGAAGCCAGCACTGCAAGGTGGTTGATTTTAAGTTCTTTCATGATTTTGAATTTAGTTATTTAATAAGGTGTTCCAAATCTAAGCGGGAGATTATTTCTTGTTGATGAGTCGCAAAAAGGGGAAAACAGGAAGTTCAAGGGAAGTAACTTCTCAAAGATATAAAAATAATTTAATTATTTATCAGGGCTTTTGGTCGATTAATCCGGGCGAAATCTTTCAGTTCTGGAGTAATTTTGGTAAATTGAAGTCTGCCCAAACAATATCCAGTTTTTGAACACAACTACCTGAAAATCAAATAATATGGCTATTGAAGTGATTCAACCGGATGTGTTCTTATTAGGCTTACGCATCCAGGAACCGGTTACGACTATAACGGACCTTTTTGTTTCCGCAGCCAATTTTTATGGCTATTACAGAATTCAAAAAGCAGGGTTTACAGACAACTCTCGTCGTTTTTTAAAAATCTATTTTCTGCTCATGGGGTTTGCCACAGCGCTGGGAGGCCTGCTTGCTCATGGTTTTCTCTACTTTTTTGGAGATCCCTGGAAAATTCCGGGGTGGTTCCTAAGCATGATTGGCATTATGTTCATTGAAAGATCTGCCATTGAGCACTCCAAAAACCTTGTGAACAAAAAAACAGGAAGCTTTTTCCTTAAAGCCAATCTGGTAGAGCTGGCCATCATGATGAGTCTGGCCGCCTACACTCTGGACTTCCGTGTCGTGGAGTTTCATAGCGCCTACGGGGTTCTCGGAGTAGTTTTAGCCTTCCATTTGTATGTTTTCCGCAAGACCAGGGACATTGGCAGCAGGTGGTTTTTGTGGGGAGTTGTATTGCTGATAATCGCTACTTTTATTTTCAATTATCCTATAATCATAGATCCATGGTTCACACATGCTGATTTTGCCCACATTCTGATGATGATTGCTACTTTCTTTTTTATCCAGGGAGGTTTACATTTAGGTAAATTACCGGCAGATACGCAAAGAACTTCTGAAGTTTTGGCAACTTCTGAATCCTGATTAAACGTTTAAAATTATTACAATCAAATCCTTTTTTTCTAAGACCCAAACAAATTCTTTTTTATATTTGAGCAACCCAATTGACGTAGTTTTATAACCCCAAATATTTGAAAACTTTTAAATTCCCGGAAAATGAAAACTAGGGTTTCTCTTCTGTTTACTTTATTATTAAGTATTATTCATTCCTCTGTATTTTCACAAATTCAAATCCGTCCAGTTAACGAACAAGAAAGCCATGGACTTACTTGTGGGAATCATGTAATCTGGGAAAAGGAAAAACAACTAAACAGTAAGAAGTTTCTTGATCAACAGAAACTGGATTCTTTGATATATCAGTTCCTAGTATCAAGAAATGGGAATGACCTACCATTGGAAAAGACAACACGTACTATTCCTGTTGTGGTTCACATTACCCACAACAATGGTCCTGAAAACAGCTCTGACGCTCAGGTTATCGCCGGAATAGAGCAATTGAACGATGCATTTGCCAATATAAAGTATTATGATCAGGGCAGCGGAGTT
>QQUB01000348.1 GCA_008501835.1 Bacteroidota bacterium | reverse complement strand
TGCTGCCATTTTGAAAGTCGTCAAAAAAGTCCACGACAACTCCTTCCGGAAATTCCTGACTCTCTGATGATCTGTCCAAATCCATGATCATCACAGGAGCGACTATTCTTGCCCTGACAATAGCTGAATCACTATAGAGAATTTCCACTTCTTCAGCCATTTCCTTACCGATTTCCATTTTTGAAATAAGGTCATCGATGTCTGATGTCTTATTTTCACAGGAAAATAGCGTTGCTGAAAGGATCAACAACAACCAAAAGCTGTTTTTTATGATGCTGGTATTTAATGGCCACATTTTTAATTCATTTGTTTTTTGTTTCTATACACAAGGGTTATCAAAAACTACTAAAACCCCATGTATGAATAGAACGAATAAAACCGGCAAATGTCATTTTTATCAACAAGTAATTATGACGCCGATTTTGCAACCTAAGTGGATTTTCCTTTTATTTGGGTTTTGATCGCTTCCCGACATGATTTTCAATCATCCCGTACACGAAGTGTCGGGACTTTTACACTCAATATGAAATTTCGTTCGGGATGACACTAAGTTCCAATTGCGGTGCAAAGCTATAAAAAACGCCTTTAACAATGAGTAACTTCAATGAAATAAACGACTATTGCGAAGCCCATTCCACACCTCAGTCTGAGGTGCTTCATCAACTGGAAAGAGCTACCTATATGAAAACTCTTGCTCCACAAATGTTATCAGGGCATTTACAGGGTACATTTTTGCGATTTATCAGCGGTATGCTGAAACCTAAGGCAATTCTGGAAATAGGCACCTTTACCGGGTATTCAGCTATCTGTATGGCGGAAGGGTTGGCGGAAGGAGGTGTTTTGCATACTATCGACCCGAATCCGGAGATCCGACACATTAGTGAGGAATATTTTGCCAAAGCGGGAGTTCAGGACAAAATTGTTGCTCATTTAGGTAAAGCTGAAGACATCATTCCCGGCTTGAATCTTATATTTGACCTGGTTTTTATTGATGCAGGCAAACTGGAGTACGGTCTTTTTTACGATCTTGTTGTGGATAAAGTTCGAAAAGGAGGAATAATCCTGGCGGATAATACTTTGTGGAGTGGAAAAGTCCTGCTTCCCAACAAGGATGCGGATACCCAGGCGATTGATGATTTCAATAAAAAGATACAAGAGGATGAAAGAGTTGAAAATCTATTGATGCCGATCAGGGATGGATTGATGATGGTGAGAAAGGTTTAGGTTTCAGTCTTCAGTCTTCAGTCTTCAGTCAGCAGTCAGCAGTCGACAGTCCTCAGGCTGAAGTATCTGGTTAGTAATTTCGGCTGTAAGGTTTAACTGTCAAGGCGCAATTGAAGCGCAAGGTTCGCAAGGAATTAATTTTGTTTTAGTGGGGGAAAATATCGAAGATATCATTGGATTACTTTAGACAAATATGGAATAAATAATTCAATTGGAAACTTATTTTGATTATAAAAAAATAACCACAAAGTGTACGAAACAAGCACAGGGTACACAGAAAGCAATTTCCAATTTTAAACCCTTTGAACCCTTTGAACCCCTTGAACTCTTTGAACCCCTTGAACCCTTTAAACAAAGAATCACGTAAAACCGTAAACCGTAAACCGTAAACCGTAAACCGTCCTTCGTCCACCGTAGGCCGTAAACCGTAACAATGCTCAGATACATCCTAAAGCGCATATTACTCTTCATTCCGACGCTAATCGTCATTTCCTTTTTGGCGTTTGGGTTGAGTAAGTGTACGCCGGGTGATCCTGGTGGTGGATATGGTGGAGATGATGAACTAAAGATCTCAGAACGGGATTACCGGCAGGCAATTGAACGTTTAGGTCTTGATAAACCGGTTTTTTATTTTGACTTCACTGCAAAAGCTTACCCGGATACCCTTTACAGGATTATTTATAAATACAAACGGGAGGCTGCCGGTAAACTTATCGGGCAATACGGCAACTGGCCGCAAATTGAAGCTTATTATCACGGGATTGAAGCTTTACAAAAACAATTTGTCAATCTTCCGGATACGGTTGGTAAAAAAGCAAGAGCTAAAGTGCTTCCTGAACTCAATTTGTTGGAAACGGACTTTAAAGATCCTTCTATTCTGAATCGCTTCAGGCGAATTGAGAATGCACTGGCGGCAGATTCTACGACAACTGATCAAATTCAAGACGGGTATTTGACCCTGAGAAGCAGCTATGAAACCATCAAGACAGCCCCTACGCGCAGAAAACTATATGTGCCTGCATTTTATTGGTACGGTCTGGATAACCAATATCATCATTGGGCCAGCGACTTTTTAAAAGGAGACTTCGGTGAATCTTATCTGACCGGTCAGCCTGTCGCTGACAAGATCTGGAGTGCCTTAAAGTGGACGCTGTTGATCAATGGGGTTGCTATTTTGGTCGCCTATTTATTTTCGATACCGATTGGTGTTTATGCGGCACGCCGGCAAGGGAAACCTTTTGACCGGATCACCTCCGTAATATTGTTTATGCTCCATTCATTGCCCAGTTTTTGGGTAGCTACCTTGCTCATTGTATTTTTTACAACTCCGGAATATGGTATGGACTGGTTCCCTACTTTTGGTTTGGGCGATATTCCGGATGGGGCATCATTTTGGGATGTGATAAGGATTCGGGCCTGGCATATGGTTTTGCCGGTTTTTGCACTGAGTTACGGATCCCTGGCATTCATTTCGCGCCAGATGAGAGGGTCTATGGTGGATGTATTGCGACAGGACTACATTCGTACGGCAAAAGCAAAAGGATTGAAAGAGAAAACGGTGGTTTGGAGACATGGTTTCAGGAATGCATTATTTCCAATCATCACAATGTTCGCTTCAGTGTTACCGGCTTCCATTGCAGGGTCTGTTGTCATTGAGGTGATCTTTAATATACACGGGATGGGCAAAGTGGTTGTGGATTCGATATTCAGGGATGACTGGCCGGTTGTTTATGCCGTTTTGATGCTGGCAAGTGTACTGACGGTGATCGGAATATTACTGGCGGATATTCTTTATGCCGTAATTGATCCGAGGGTCAGGCTGGGAAAGAAGTGATTTGAAAATAAAAATATGTCACAGGAAAAAGCAGAAAATTCAGGGAAGAAGAACAATGCTGTCGGGTTGAATTATCGGCAGTTGGTTCGCAGGCAGTTCGGGAAAAACCGGATGGCTGTCTGGTCTTTGCGTTTTTTGTGGGTTTTGATCTTTGTAGCAGTTTTTGGCAGTTTTCTGGTGAATGAAAGGCCCCTTTATTGCAAGATAGATGGTGAAACCTATTTCCCGGTTTTCAAACAGATTGCTGTTGATTTAGGCCTGGACAAATGGGAAAGTAAGTTTGTGACCAATGATTGGGATGATCACGAATACGAATCGGTGGTCAGACCATTGGTGCCTTATTCGTATAATACTCAGGATTTAAAAAATTCTTTTGTCGGACCTTTTGATGAACAAAGAGTAGAGTCATTACGCTGGCGCCATTGGCTTGGTACAGATAATCTTGGCCGGGATGTGGTGGCTGGTCTTGTACATGGTACGCGTATTGCATTGCTTACAGGAATCATCGCCATGAGTATTGCTTCCCTTATCGGTATTTTTTTCGGAGCCGTTGCGGGTTATTTCGGGGATGATAAGCTCAAAGTTTCCTGGTTAAGGATATTGCTTAATGTTGTGGGGTTAGTGCTGGCAATTTTTTACGGGTTTTTAAGCAGAGGATATGCTATAAGTGAAGGTAAACTCGGGTGGGAACTGATCAAAGGAGTGTTCATTTTTTCGGCAATAATGTGGGTGTTCAATTTTGTAGCCAAACTTTTGGAAAGATTTGTGAGTATAAAAAAGGGCATCCGGTTTCCTGCAGATCTATTGATCATGAGATTGATTGAGATCATGAATTCCATTCCTGCATTGTTGTTATTATTATCTGTGGTTGCACTTTTTCAAAAACCTTCCATTTTTAACGTGATGGTCATCATCGGCCTTATAGGCTGGACGGGAATTGCCCGTTTTGTCAGGGCTGAATTGATGCGGATCAGAAATCTGGAATATATCCAGGCTACGCGGGCCCTTGGCTTTAAAGAAAAGTATATAATCCTGCGTCATGCATTACCTAATGCGCTCGGGCCTGTACTCATTTCAGTGGCATTTGGAATCGCTAATGCCGTTTTGATTGAAGCTTTTTTATCCTTTCTGGGAATTGGCTTACCTGCAGATATGGTAACCTGGGGAACGATGCTTAATGAAGCCCGGAATGCCTTCGATGCCTGGTGGATCGCCCTTTTTCCGGGGTTGGCCATTTTCGTGACAGTGACCCTGTTTAATCTTATCGGAGAAGGATTGACTGACGCGATGGATACGAGATGACGGTAGACGATTTACGGTAGACGATTTACGGTGGACGATTTACGGTTGACGGCTAACGGTTAACGGCCTACGGTGAATGGAGAAATACTATTTTTTCAAAAAATAGTATTTCTTGACTCTGAAGACTGTGGACTGAAGACTGCCGACTAAACTACGGCGTGTTTTTCCTCATTTTTTTCGGGAACAAATTAGATTGACCTTTCTTGGAGGATAGTTGTCCTTTACGATTTGTTTTTGCACCGAGGTTTTCAGTGGAAGGGCAACCATAGCCACGGTTGCAGGAAGTGCCGGTGGTTACGGTCATGCTGAGGAACAGGAGGAATATGAATGAATACACGAATTTTTTCATAATGGTAATCTTGATTTTTACTATTTACGCACCACGCGGGTAAATTATTGCAGAAATTTAATTAAGAGTACGTTAAAAAGGGTTTTACCTGATCTTGACTATCCCTTTATGAGAAGTCAGTGGAATGATATTCTCAGGTAAAACAACTACTTCAAATGGCGTAGGACTACTCCAGAATCTTACCGGCGTTTCATCACCTGAATTACCAATGGCAGTGAAACAAAGCTGATACATCAGGTCACCTTCTTCTTTATTAACTCCTTGTAGATTATCTTCGATCCATACAGCCGTAAGAATACCTTCTGAGATTTTATGGGTTCCAAAATCATTGTTGTCCATGAATGGAAGGGTAAATCCTTTGACGGATTTGAACTCCAGAATTTTTGGATCCCAGCGGATGGAATACTGCATGGATAATAAACCTTTTATACTCGACATCGTAACATCCAGGCAAAAGTCTGTTCCCTGGTCTGTTTCTGCATCACTTATCCAGAGGTTCAATCCGGGACCGAGTTTGGTTACCGGCTCTGAATTTTCTGTTTCAGTGGCAGTTGTTTCCGGGCTGGCTACCGGTTGTTCGGAAACAG
>QQUB01000784.1 GCA_008501835.1 Bacteroidota bacterium | reverse complement strand
AGCTGGTCGTCGGTTTTAGGTCCCCAACTTCCATTTTCAATCGAATCAAATAACCCGTTCCATCCCTGGCCAAAGGTGTTCTGCATGTGTGGCAGACGATTCACTTGAGTACGGGTGTAGGATCCGGAGTAATCCACTGTTACCTTTTGATTCCGTTTTCCTGATTTGGTTGTAATGATAATAGCACCATTAGCCGCACGGGAACCGTAGAGTGCTGTAGCAGCTGCACCTTTCAAAACGGAAATGCTTTCAATATCATCAGGGTTGATATCATTGACCTGGTTACCAAAATCCTGAGACCTGTTGAAGTCGTCAAGAGGATTCAACAAGGTGGTGATGGAAGTATTATTTCCATTGGAAGCCGGTACACCATCAATAACGACCAAAGCCTGGTTATTTCCTGTAACGGATCCATAACCTCGAATAACGATTTCCGAGCTACCTCCCGGCTGACTGTTTGTATTCACCGTCAGACCTGATACTTTACCTGAGAGCGCGTCCACAAAGCTGTTGTTTCTTGTTCTGGTGACGTCATCCCCATCGACCTGAGTTACCCCATAGCCGAGGGTTTTTTCTTCTTTTTCAATACCGAGAGCGGTGACCACTGCCGTCTGAAGCGTAACGCCTTCTGATAAAACGACATCGATCACATTGGAAGCACCAAGGGTTATTTCTTGTGGGTCAAATCCGGTGAAACTAAAAACGAGTACCTCTCTTCCTTCGGGAACGCTGAGAATATACTTTCCATCAAAATCTGTGATGGTCCCGGTTGAGGTACCTTTTACGAGTACACTTGCTCCGATCAGTGGTTCACCATTGTCATCGGTTACCGACCCACTTATGGAACGTTGTGCAAAAGTTATCCCTATGGCAAAAAACACCATAGACACAACAAGTAAGGTTTTTTTCATCATAACTTTAATAAAATTTAATTAACAATAGACATACTTCTTTCCAGGGCCTTCCAGGGGAAAGCCTTCTTTTTTTTCATAACTAGTCCATTGTTTAAGTCGAGGAAACCACGAAACCGGCGCCTCTAACTGCAGCATAAATTTTATATGCGAACGATGATGATGTTAACTGCAGCTCAGTGCAGAAATGAAACTTCCAGAATATATATTTGAATAATACCTGCCCGGTAAATGGGCAGTACAAGGTTAGTAGTTGGTGAATCGGAACACTATATAAAGCGCGTAAAACGTCCCAATACCAAACAAAGGTAAACTGTTGAATCTCTGCATGGCCTACACAAATGGGTAGTTTTTTAAATTGGGAACTCCCCGCCCGGAAATAACGGGAATATTTTTTTGATTGCCATTGCTGAAAATGTAAACGATTAAGGCTTCCTGTATTTGTAAATTAGTTTAATCAGAGTGCTCTAAAATCCTAGAATTATCTAAATTTGCAGCGATTTACAATTTTTGATTTACAATACTTTAATATATGCCTTACCTCTTTACCTCGGAGTCAGTTTCCGAAGGCCATCCTGACAAAGTTTCCGATCAGATTTCAGATGCCCTTGTAGACCATTTTTTGGCTTTTGATCCTAGTTCAAAGGTAGCTTGTGAAACCCTTGTTACCACCGGCCAGGTTATCCTTGCAGGAGAAGTAAAATCTCAAACTTACCTCGACGTGCAGCAAATCGCCAGAGATGTAATCAATAGAATTGGTTATACCAAGTCTGAATACATGTTTGAAGGTAATTCGTGTGGTGTACTTTCCTCCATTCATGAGCAATCACCTGATATCAACCAGGGTGTTGAACGTTCTAATCCTGAAGATCAGGGCGCCGGAGACCAGGGAATGATGTTCGGGTATGCCTCCAATGAAACAGAATCTTTTATGCCTCTGGCACTTGACCTTTCGCATAAGATCCTGATAGTTCTGGCAGACATTCGAAAAGAAGGGAAGGAAATGCAATACCTTCGTCCTGATTCAAAATCACAGGTGACCATCGAATATTCTGATGACAACAAACCACAACGGATCGACTCCATTGTAGTTTCCACCCAACATGATGATTTTGATGAGGATGAAAAAATGCTGGCCAAAATCAAAGAAGATGTTATTAACATCGTAATCCCAAAAGTAAAAGTTCTGCTCACTGCTGATCTTCAGCAATTGTTTACAGAAGATATCATTTACCATGTAAACCCAACGGGTAAATTCGTAATCGGAGGTCCACATGGAGATACAGGACTTACTGGTCGTAAGATCATCGTCGATACCTATGGCGGAAAAGGAGCTCATGGAGGAGGTGCTTTCTCAGGAAAAGATCCTTCTAAAGTAGACCGGTCAGCAGCATATGCAACCCGCCACATCGCTAAAAATCTCGTTGCCGCAGGCGTTTGTGATGAAGTATTGGTACAGGTATCTTATGCTATTGGGGTAGCTAAACCAACCAACATTTACATTCAAACATACGGTACCTCCAAAGTCAATATGACAGATGGAGAAATCGCTGACAAAGTGATGGAGATCTTTGACATGCGTCCTTACGCTATTGAACAACGCTTAAAACTCCGTAACCCGATTTATTCAGATACTGCCGCTTACGGCCACATGGGAAGAACCCCGGAGACAAAGACCATTGAACTGGTTAATGGTTCGGGAGAAAAGAAAGTCCTCGAAGTAGAAACTTTCACATGGGAAAAACTGGACTTCGTGGATAAAGTCAAAGCAGCCTTTAATTTATAATCAATATAAATTTCTAAGATTATCCTCAAAAAGCTGGTTTTTACAAACCAGCTTTTTTTTATTTGTACCTTATTGTTAAGTATACCCCAATTTTCATCAAAGTTGTTTTAAAACGGCTGCTTTAAATAGAAAAGGCAGATCGCCGGAGGTGAGATAAGAAAAATAATTCCACGCAGTGCGTAGTGAGACTTTTCTTAACCTGCCTTTACCGGCAGGCAAACGAAACATTCGGTTTAAAGGTAATTTTTGGGCCGGGTAAGCTATTTTAAAACAACTTCATCATTAAAAAAATTAATTCAAATGAAAACAAAGTCTTTTCTGCTATCCTTAGTATTCCTGTTTATTTTCTCCAATGAAATATTTAGTCAGAAGGTCAGGTATGGAAAAATAGATAAATCCGATCTTGAAATGACTAACTATGCCCCTGATCCTGAAGCTGATGCTGTTATTTTGTATGACAGCAAGAAGGTAGAATTCATTTTTGATAACAACAAGGGCTTCCAATTCCAGGTTGTCCGTCACATCCGAATAAAGGTTTTCAACAAATCCGGATTTGATTATATAGATTTTCCAATAACACTTTACAAATCAGGCGGCAGTTATGAAAAACTGACAGCCTTCAAGGCACAAACCTATAACCTCGTTGGAGGCAAGGTGGAAAAGTCAAAATTAGCAAATAAGGACACCTTTGAGGAAGAGGTTAACAAAAACACCACCCGCATTAAATATGCGATGCCTAATCTTCAGGAAGGATCAGTGGTCGATATTTCCTATTCAGTCCTATCTGATTTTCTGTATGATTTTACGGATTGGCAATACCAGTTCGAAATCCCTGTAGTGCGTAGTGATTTTTTCGCTGAGATCCCGGAATATTATATTTATAAAACCGCATATCAGGGGTACGAAAGAAGCTCTATTACAAAGAATGATATTACACACGGTAGTGGCAGTTCCAATTATCGGGTAAACAATACTCCAACCCAACGTGATGGCCAGTTAACCAAAACCGGAACGATAGATTACAAAACCAAAAAATATGATTGGATTGCAGAAAATGTTCCTGCCTTTAAAGCGGAACCCTACATGGCTGCATCATCCAATTATATTTCAAAAGTGAACTTCGAATTGTCAGGGACGGATTTCCCATCTTCAGTACAAACTGATTACAGCAGAACCTGGGAAAATGTACGCCACACCTTAATGACCGACAGCGACTTCGGAGGTCGCCTAAACCGGAAAGGAGCTATTAAAAAAATGGTCGAAGAAATTACCTCCGGAAAGGAAACAGGTCAACAAAAAATAGCGGCTCTTTACAATTACGTGCAAAATGGATATGAATGGAACGGCAGTTTTGCTCATTACCCTAGAAGTACCACCAGAGAGATCCTCGATTCCAGGAGTGGTTATTCTTCAGATCTCAATTTTTTACTTTTACAGATGTTACGGGCGGCCGAAATAGAAGCCTATCCATTATCTGTAAGTACCCGAAGTAATGGTTTTGTAAACCCTGTAGTTCCACAGTTAACTGACTTTAACCATGTTGTGGCTGTTGCCAAGATAGGAGATCAGTTTATCCTCATGGACGTAACGGGTGCCCATAATCCTCCTGGACTTTTACCGAGATACGATCTGAACCAACGAGGGAGGTTATTCACGGAGACTCACTCTGACTGGATAAGCCTCGTTCCTGACAAGGGTTTCAAAACTGCCACCCAAGCCAAGCTTACCCTCGATCAGGATGGTATGCTGCAAGGGACTCTGAATTTATTAATGTCTGATTATGCTGCATTGGACTTCAGAAACAGACTGGCCTCAGGTAATGAAGAAGAAACCATTGCGTTCCTCAGCCAGGATGAAAAGGAGCAGGAAGAAGGTCTGGAAATAATTTCAACCAATCTAAAAAATGTTGAAGACCTAAATAAAAAAGTCACTGCCTCCTACGAAGTGAATATCAGCGATAAAGTAATTCAAAATGGAGACCTTCTTTACCTGGACCCCATGCTGTATTTTGATATTGGAGAAAACCCTTTTACCTCTGAAACCAGAAAATTCCCTGTAGATCTAAGTACCCCAATTGAGGAAATGTATATTCTCCAACTCACCTTGCCAGAAGGCTATGTCATTGATGAATTACCCGAAAATATTGCTTTTTCATTACCCGAGGGAGCAGGGAGATTTGGATATGAATTCAGGAAGGTAAATGACCGCATGTTGCAATTAACCAACAGAATCACCATCAAAAAGACTTTCTATCTGCCGGAAGATTATGCGCCTTTAAGAGAATTTTTTAATCTGATAATTGAAAAACAAGGTGCCCAGGTAGTCATGAAGAGGGCTGAATAGGCATTTAGAATTGTCATAAAACTGTAAAAATAGGGCCAAAGCAGGGTATATCCCTTCTTTGGCTCAACTCAACTATTCCATTATTGGTTTGTTTTCTAATTTTGTATAACTAATCAAAAAGAAAAAAAGAACCATGGAGAAAGAGCAAAAACAAGGAATGGTAGGCTGGCTTAAAAAGCTGGGCATTGCCGGCTTTTTATTTTTCTTTATTAAAGGCCTTGTTTGGCTTGTAGTTCTTTTCGGCGTAGGGAAGTGCG
>QQUB01000562.1 GCA_008501835.1 Bacteroidota bacterium | reverse complement strand
AGGAAACGAGAACTGTTCTAGCCATTACGCTAGACCTTTGGCTAATATGACGACTCTGTTACCATGTGGGTCGATTAGAAAATCGCCCATTTAGGCAATCCCGTGATTACGTGATTATGGAGGTTCAATACGTTTAGGTATCCCGTTCGTCCCTTTAATCCCTCCGATGGAGGGCAGACCACGATGACCAGACCAGAAGCGTTTAATCGCACCGCTTCTTTCTTCAATGGCATTAATAGCATACCATTTCTCACGTGGCACGACGTTTCGACTGTTGATTCGTCGTTGTGGAGGATAACACTCTGGGGATTGGGATTCAGGCAGTATAGCTTTTACCTTGCGTATCTTGCAATGACTCTCTGACCATACAACAGTTTCTGAGCTTTGAGCCTTTTCACAACATGCTATGGTTCCGTTCCCCTTTCGGGATTTCAGTTGATTCATCACCAACACCAGTAAGTTGGGTATGCATGGATTATTCTGGCTGTCCAAAAGCTGTAGCTTCACTCCTGTTAATTTAAAATTAAGTATATATATTCACGCTTTCACGGCGCACAATCAATTCTTCTTTTGAATAATCGGGTGAACCAAAGGGATTGAGTTTTGTTACTCCTTCTCGATTCAAGCGGCTTGTATGGCCGGTGCTGTGAGTCAGTTCGTGAAATAGGGTGCAGTAATAGGCTTCGGTACTGTGAAATTGTGCCATATCAGGTACGTTGATCTTATCAATTGATGGCGAATAATAGGCTCGATTGGCATCTTCAAACACCATTTGTGGGCCTTTGGGGTAGCCCTTTACGATTGACTCGCAATTACCGATCTTCTCGTGTGGGTGCAATTCCACTTCTTTAATATTTAACTCAATGCCTTCTACATCGGCAATATTAAATACTCGGTAATATTTCAAAAAGGCGATGCGCTGTACTTCCTCTCCTTTCTCTCGCAGAGTTGTAAACTCATCGGCAGTGATGGACTGGCCTGTTTCATCCTTATAATAAGATTTGTAAAAGAATACTCTTTCTGATTTGGCTCCTTTGCGCAGACTGCCTCCTTTGGTTTTGATTTGTTTGAAACTCATGAAATATGGAATGGGGTGTTCGGTGAGATTCATCAAAAAGGCATTGATGCCGCTATAAATATGGCCCGTGGCATAGTTTCGAGCCATACCATAACGATTCCAGCTACAGCGCCAAGGGGCAACGCCTTGTTCTAGTAGAGATATGATTTTGGTAGTAACCTCCTGATAAAGGTCGATTCTTGTTGTGTCTGTTGCTTGTTTTTTTACGGCATTTTGCATGATAATTCCTGTTTTAAAAGTGATTAAATATGAAGGGTAAAGCCCGTACTTTATCCTTCTGCCCTTCGGCGAGAATGGGGGTGTGGCTGTCAAGGGAGGGGGATCACCCGTTTTGCAAGGTTCTACCTGAAAAGCGGGGAAACCCTTGCCAGCCAGGGGGCGACGCCCCCTACATCAATCCTTCGTCTGCGAAGGAGAAGAAACCGCCTTCGGGGGACAAAATCAGATGGTCGAGAATAGCGATGTCCAGAATGTTTCCCCCCTGCTTTAGCTTATTGGTTAGGGCAATATCTGCTTTGGAGGGATGAAGGTTCCCGCTGGGGTGGTTGTGAGACAGGATTACCGACGAAGCTCGACATTTCAGGGCACAAGCGAAAAGGATCTTAGGGTCGACGACAGTACCGGAAATGCCACCAATGGAGATCAATTGGCGACCTAAAACACGATTGGATCGGTCGAGCAGTAGGATCACAAATTCTTCAATCAGGCCGATCTGCTCGCTCCAATGCTCTGCCAGAATCTTGTAAGCATCTTCGGAGTTTCTGATCTGTGGACGATTTGCGGCTTTGATGCGATTTTGATAGACCATTTTAATTTCGGTTACCTGCGATGTGATGGAATAAGACATGTGAAAAATTTTTGAAATTCGTTAATAAGGAAACTCCCTTCTTTTGGGAGTGCGGGGAAAACTCAGGCAAAGCCGGTGTTGACTTTGTTGGAATATGTATTCCTAATTGAGGTTTCCTCCCTTTTATCGAAACCTGTCCACAGACCGAACCCGCCAGAGAGCAAGGGGAAAGCGAAGAATTTTACGACGAAGGAATCCGTCGGTGGAAAAATCTTTGACTTTAAGGAAAGTATGATCGTCCCTTGAAGGATAAGGGGAGGTAGTAAATTTGTGGCAGGTTAAAAGAGAGAAAGTCACAATGCGGGAAGCCTTATCGAAAGCGGCAATGGACTACTGATTGTTACCCTGCAATCGACCCATTGAGACCGCGATTGCACCCCGTGGTTCCTGAACGGGCAGCATGTTTTGTACTAAAACCGTGACCGGTTAGGGGGTGGATGAGAGGAGGCAAGACAGGTGAATTTGCTCTAGAGGAATGGATACCAAACTTCCTACAGGTAATTTTATCGAACCACCAATCTGACCTCTTGAGCTCGTTTTAATTAATTAGTCTGAATTGTAACGTGTTGTAAGACAGTGTTTTGTGAGGTGCGTTTTTATGTCCTTTGGCTTTTGATGGAATCCATATAATTTGCTGTTTTTACTGTCCTTTTTTTCTCAAATGAGAAGGAATAACTTTGAAAACACTATTTATGGTAAAGCACAAAAGTTATGGAGGAACAAAATAATTGGGATAAGCTGATAGAGGAAAGGTTTAAGAATAGCCCAAAGAAGATAGGGTTTGTGGAAGAAAAAGAAGGTTCCACATCTGAAGGCAAAAGTCAAACTCGTATTAGAGTTAAGTTCTCTCTATTCGGTGGAGAAATCCAGGTCGAAGGTTTTAATAAAGATGAATCGATTGAAATTCTGAAACATGTTCCAAGTTTCAGAATGATTTTCGGATGGGGAGTGATGTTGGTAATAGGGCTATTAGCATATAAGTTTCTTGATCTCGGTCAAGTCTTTGAATTAATTAAAAATTTGTTTTCGTAAAATTTTCATTTTTTATAAGATGATTGAAAATGAATGACAGGCTCGTAGAGCCTGACCATTTTTCGGATGCAAATTGAATGAATAAATTTTAAATAAATCAAAAATTACTCGCATGTTTTTTTCATATGTATCATCCTAAGGACGTAAATAATTAATTTAACCTTAAAAACTTTTAGCTATGAAAATTTGGAATCAGAAATTGCCCGCAGGCAAAAAAATGAAATTTGAAGTTCTCGGTAAAGAATCCGCTGCCAGACAATTTTCTCGCATTAAAGTGGAAGACTCCCCTGAATTAGCTTTGGGAGAGAAGATTGGAGATAGTGCTATTGTAAAAGAAGCTCCCAGGGGTAGAACGGTTTTTTTTACCAGTTATCATGACAATGGGAATTCGGTGGGAGAAAATAAAATTTCTGTCGAAGCAAGGCCTGGTCAGGTTTGGATACTGAGATCGGAAGATTCAACGGATGGAGATTACAACGATTACACAGTTCGGGTTTCTATCACTGACCAGTAGAGCTGTTTGCGAGTGAATTAAATCACTAAGGGGTTGTCTTTGAAGAAAGGACAGCTCCTTTTTCCTTTTTCAGCTGGTCTGTGTTTTGGGTTTGTTTGGAAGAAGATATTTCTGAAAGGTTTTTATATATAAGCTAGTGGCAAATATTTGGAATTCTTGCGCAAATATTAAGTTCAATATAATAACCTTAATATTTTATGTATTTTTTCTACTTTTGCATGAGAGATGAGGTTGGTTTATGAACCTCATCGACTGATTCTTCATTAATCCAACATCCAAAATGGCAAAATTGATAGACCGCCTATTCGAAGAAGCGAGGGCATTCCTCTATTCCTTGGTATTTCCTTTCCATGAAAAAGGTTTTTGGAATAAAACACCTGTTTTTATACTGGCTGCCTTTGTGCCTTTTCTGAACATAATTATTCTGAGAGGGTGGAGAGTGGAACTTACCCACCGGATGGGCTGGAACTATGAACAAATTCTACCATCCTCTTCCTTGAGCAAAATGTTAAGCTATGTCTTTAAAGGGATAAAGCTCTGGATTGTTACCGGGCTATATCTCATTGTTCCCGCCATTTTGATTTACAAGTTAGGTCTCAGAGGGACAGGTAATATGATTCGGTATTTCCAGGAGCTGTTTTACTTTCTTGTGGATTATTTCAACGGTACCAATTCGCAAGGAATAATCGGATTTGGTTTGTCATGGCTGTTTCGAATCATATTCAGGGGGATACTGGTTTTTCTGATCGAAAATATCTGGCTGGTTCTATATATCCCTATGTATCGGATAGCCATGATTCGATATGCATTGACCGGTAAGCTTATTTACTCGCATTTGGCAGTGGTGAAGAACTTTAAATTCCTTATGAGAAATATCTGGACTTTTTTGTTACTCTATGGGCTGTTTTTTCTGGATAGTGTGATTAAATTCCTCGTAAGTCTTGTTTTAACTATGACAGTCATATTGGTACCGTTAATCCCGGTGATAACGATTTTTGTGAGCTATTGGAGTTCCGGTTATGACTTTGGTTTGCTTGCGCAACGGATGGTTAAACAGGAGGGGTTAGAGCAAACTAAAGAAGGGCGACAGCTTGGGAAAAGTTTTCAAGGGTAATCGTGAGGTCTGCTGAGAACTGATTATTTGAGGCTATGTTAGCGAATTTTCGCTAAATTGTTTTAGTTTTTGGATGTTTTACAAAACTTTACTCTGTATGTTTGTGTTTCTAACAATAATTAATCACCAAAAACTTTGAGGCATGATCAATCTTAGTGAGGATACTTATTACAATATTGGTAAGTGGGTAGAAAAAAAAATCGACGCGATGTTCCCAAAAGGTGAAACTGAAGAAGAAAAAAGAGAGCGTAGAAGGCAAGAAAGGGAGTGGGAGAGAGAAGAAAGGAAATGGCGCCTTGAACAAAAAAGAGAAGAGCGTCGACAACGTGAGGAAGAGCGAAAACGTGAGTTTGAACTAAAGAAGCAGAAACGGGCAATAGAAACAAAAAATTTTTTATCTGAACATTTTGGCATTGAACCTCCTGAACAGATAAAAGATCGAATTCATCCTAAACAGTTGCTTTTTGTTTTGGCGGTAGAAGCTGCTATTAAAGAACATCGAGATGGTTTGGGGGTAAGTTATTCCCTGGAACTTCCTATCCTGGATTCAGAGGGTAACTGTTTTTTGGTTGAACAAAAAAGAGCACTTCATTACCGGTTGGCTCCTCAATATCGCATTTTGAAAGAATATGATGGGGAACCACTTCGTCCGAGGTTTGGTTATAGAGAACGCCCTTTGGAAGTGAGAAAGACGGCACTAAAAAAACTGATTACATTATAT
>QQUB01000691.1 GCA_008501835.1 Bacteroidota bacterium | reverse complement strand
TTGCAGCGTATCAATAAGTGTAGGAAATGTACTTATATACCGGGTAAGCAGAATGGCAAAATAACATTGAAATAACACAACAGAAGAGGCTCCCAGTGCAAATCTGACAGCAGCTGCAGTATCCTTTTCCAGGGCGGTTCTGGCAGCCGTCATATTTAACATCGAAGGTGGCAGTAAACCCAAAAAGGCAGCTACTAACCCGAGCAGAAAATTGAGTAAAAAGGTCATTTTGGGAAAAAAGGCGTTAAATGCATGTCATGATTTTTCAAGAATCAAAGTTACGCATCCTTTCGGAAGATTTGTTAGAGGAAGGGGGAATTTTGAAGGGAGGGAATTATTGAAAGTGCCGGACGGAACCGCAGAATGTTGAATATTGAATTTCGAATGTAGAATTTTTATAATTTTTTAATTCTTTAAAAAATTATAAAAAGAAAGAGGCCTCCCGTGACGGGAGAACCTCTTTGACTTGCAAACAGATAGTAATTTATAAAAGTTTAATCTACATTGTCGTGTAGAAATGAATTTCCATTTTCCTGGATATCGGCTTCTTCTCCTTCGGTCAGTGACCAGGTGGAGTAGGTGTTTTCAGAAGAAGTAGGCACATCATCCAGGCGCACACCACGACGGAGATAAGCAGGTTCATTTTCCAGCTCATTGATCGTCTGTGGATTGTTCAGTTTCGGTTCTGGCTTGTCCTGCATCAGACTTTCACGCCGTCTCTTTTCTCTCTCAAAACGAAGATTACGCTCTTTCATCATACGAGCTTTTTCTTCCTCGTTTACGTAAGGTTCGTCATATGAATAAGATTTGCGGTGAGCTTTCTTCACAGCTTCTCTCACATCGTCAAACTCAAAAGTCATACTCGGATCGTCATTCTTGTTGGTATCGATTCCAACATCTGACAAGTTTGTATTTTGTACTGGTCTTCTCTCAATGGAGTCGTCATCAAGAGACACCACGATGCGCTCGTCACCGGTGATCTTTTTAACATTAGAATGCTCTTCGAACCCCGTTGCAATAACAGTCACGCAAAGCTTTTCACCCAGGTTCTCATCGTAGCAGTTACCCCAGATAAGATCTGTTCCGTAACCAGCTTCTTCCTGAACGAATTCTGTGATCTCAAAAATCTCATCCATCGTAACCTCCTTGGTTCCGCTGGTGATGTTGAGCAGGATGTGTTTCGCTCCTTTGATATTATTATCTTCCAGCAGTGGTGAATGCAAAGCCTCATCCACTGCACGACGGGCACGGTCGTCTCCATCTGCCACAGCTGTCCCCATGATGGCAACCCCACTATCACGCATAACCGTATTGACATCCTCAAAGTCTACGTTTACATAACCAGGAACCGTAATGATCTCCGCAATACCTTTAGCGGCTGTGGACAAAATATTATCCGCATTTCCAAAAGCATCCGACAGGGAAAGGTTCCCAAAAATAGACCTCAGCTTATCATTGGAAATGACGATTAAAGTATCCACATATTTCTTCAATTCAGCCAGACCTTCATTTCCCTGTGTAGATCTTCTGCGACCTTCAAAGGTGAACGGAAGGGTTACAATTCCTACGGTAAGGATGCCCATTTCCTTGGCCAGTTTGGCAATAATAGGAGCAGCACCTGTTCCCGTACCACCACCCATTCCGGCAGTGATAAACAACATTTTACATTTATCTTCAAGGTATCTTCTTACATCTTCTATGGATTCTTCACAGGCAGCTTTACCTTTATTGGGCATTGAACCTGCCCCTCTTCCCTCCGTGAGGTTTGGCCCCAACTGGATCTTAGTTGGCACCGGGCTGGTTTCCATGGCCTGCGAATCTGTATTGCAGATCGCGAAATCCACTCCAACAATTCCTTGATCATACATATGGCTGACGGCATTACTTCCTCCGCCACCAACGCCTAAAACTTTTATGATAGGACTTTCGTATTTTGGCATATCAAACATCATGATATTATAATTTTTAGTTTATGCCGGTTTTTTCTTAGTATCAGTAAGTCTTCATTCCGGCTACAAAAAGGTTTAAAAATCGGAGTCAGGTTCTGCTTCGAACCACTCCTTCGTTTTGCGGAAGATTTGCTCGTACCATTTATCACCGGCAACTTCCTCAACAACTTCCTCAACAGGTTCTTCCTGTTTTTTCTCCTGGTAGTTGTCGTAAACCACTCTGCCAGTTTCGAGGTCCTCGATACCCTTGAGCAACAAACCGATGCTTGTCGCAAATACAGGGCTGCTCAGACGCTCGCTGTAACCGTGAGCAAGTTTTTCTACTGGAAGACCAATGCGGGTACTCATTCCTGTATGGTATTCGCACAGTTTGTCAATGTGGTTGAGCAATGCTCCCCCACCTGTCAATACGACTCCGGCGATCAATTTGCGCTCGTAGCCGGATCTGCGGATTTCCCATACGACGTAATCCAACACCTCCATAACCCTTGCCTCAATGATACGGGCAAGGTTCTTTTCGGAAATTTCTTTTGGATCACGCCCGCGTAAACCCGGGATGGTGATAATACGATTATCAAAGACTTCTTCAGCCAGAGCGGCGCCGAATTTAACTTTCAGCTTTTCTGCCTGATGTGTCATGATACTGCAACCTTCCTTAATATCTTTAGTGATGATGTTCCCACCAAAAGGAATTACAGCGGTATGACGGACAATTCCTTCCTGGAATATGGTGATATCCGTTGTTCCTCCACCAATATCCACCAAAGCAACTCCGGCTTCCAGTTCTTCATCACTGAGTACTGATGCAGCGGATGCGATTGGTTCCAAAGTCATGTTAGCGACCTTGAGTCCCGTACGCTCGATACAACGCAGGATGTTGTTGGAAGCAGTAATCTGCCCCGTAATGATGTGAAAATTGGCTTCGAGACGAATACCTGACATTCCAATCGGATCAGTGATACCTTGCTCATTATCCACAGCAAATTCCTGAGGGATAACGTGAAGGATCTTGTCACCAGGTGGTAGTACCAGCTTGTGCATATCTTTGATAAGCCGGTCAATATCCGCCTGACTGATCTCGGAATGATCATTGTCACGAGTTAAAATACCTCTGTGTTGAAGGCTTTTGATGTGCTGTCCCGCAATGCCTACATGAACCACTTTAAACTCCTGCCCGGAAGCAGTTTCTGCACTTTGAACAGCCTCTTTAATGGCTTTAACGGTTTTTTCAATATTGGATACTACTCCACGAAGTACCCCTTCTGAATTCACCTTGCCAAATCCGAGGATTTCGAGTTTCCCATGTTCATTTTTGCGGCCTGCGATCGCACATACCTTTGTTGTCCCTATATCCAGGGCAACAACGATTTCAGATCTGTTTGCAAAATTTTCCATAATAAATATGTTTTGGCCCGGGGATTGTAAAAGTCAATTCTACGTCCCCCTTAAAATTTACTTGTTAATGGTCTCATTATTTATGTTGCGAGTTACGGGTTTCGAGTTCCGTGTTACGCATAATAATTTTGTTTCAATGGTTTCAGGTGTTCCAAGAGTTCCAGGTGTTTTCTTTATCCCACTCCTTACCCAAACCCCAAACTCATCTGCCAACTGGTACTGCCGACTGAAGACTGTGGACTGAAGACTGTCTACTGGTCACTTCGCCACAATCTGCCCCTCAAAATTCAAATCAATCGTATGGTATTTTTTCCATCCTTCGTAAGGCAGTGCTTCCGTGTAGAAGATCTTCAAACGTTTTAGTTTATCCTCCACAGAAATGTACCTGCCAAACAGGATCTTTTGTCTACCGATTTTGGGTACCAAAGTCAACTCCCGTTTGTTGTTCACATAAATCTGCTCAATCATCGGGTGCAACAATTCGTCATTACGAATGGTCGTCGCCAGATCAAACAGGTTATGAAGCATGTCCTCAATATTTCCCTGGTAGTCCAGTACATATGGTGGAATATTCCCTGTTGCCACCAGTACTCTTGCACTGAAATGTTTGGACAATGGCATTTTAAATGCATTTTCATCCAGGTAATAATTGGATCCGTTTCTGTCGATAATTCTCAAAACGGGTTGCCGTTGTACAATGCTGATATTCACTACATTCTCAGCATTCACAAAAGCATTGGCTTCCAGGACAAAGGGTTCTTCTTTAAGCACCCTTTCCAGTCGTTCCATATTCACCGCCCCAAGAGGCATTGTTTCCAACGGGAAACCAAAACTTCTTTCGATGGTGAGCAGAACGTCCTCTTCATTAATGAGATAATTTTCTCCTTCAAGAGGTGTTACGTCAATGTTCACTTGCTGAACAATGGCAGCTTCCTTTTTTGCTACCATGGATATGATCAAAGCCAGACCAAAGAATACCAGTGCGACCCACATCAGTCGCTTCATCATGGTCGAAAATTCTTTGTTTTTTGCTTTGCTCATATTTTCTGTCCTAAGACTTGTTTTCTAAATGTTCTTTTATCGGATTTATCAATGTATCGATATCTCCTGCTCCCAGGGTCATCAACACTTCCAATTTTTTTCTTTTTAAAGTCCCCAATAACTCCTCTTTTGTCAATTGGACTTTATTCTTCAATTTCATTTTGTCAAAAATGATCTTCGAGGTAACTCCTTCCATCGGCAATTCTCTAGCCGGATAAATTTCCAGTAATAATACCTCGTCCAGTGCATCCAGCGCTTCTGCAAAACCAGGTGCAAAGTCATTTGTCCTGGAATAGAGGTGTGGTTGAAATACACCCGTTATTTTCTTCTCCGGGAACAATTCCCTTGCCGCACCGATAGCCGCTTTCAGTTCCGATGGATGGTGTGCATAATCATCAATGTACACAACCCGGTCATCTCTGTGAATTATGTCAAACCGTCGCTTTATTCCTTTGAATGAAGCCAGTGCGTCTTTGATCGCCTCAGGTTTTACCCCAAGTTTCAAAGCAATACTGATGGCTGCAGTTGCATTTTCAATATTATGTCTTCCGGGCAGTGTTATTTTAATATCCTTGATTTCCGTTTCTTCATTTTTATAATCAAAAACAAAGAAGCCGTCCTTCACATGAATATTGGTTGCCTGTTGCTCCCCTCCTTCCACTCCGTAAGTTTGAATTCCATCAAACGTTTTGAAGTATCCGGTCAGACTATGCTGAACCATCAATGATCCTCCTGGTTTGATCTTCCTGGCAAAAGCCCGGAAGCCGGTTTCCAGCATGCTCTCGTGATCACCGTAAATATCCAGGTGATCCGCATCAATGGAAGTGATCACGGCCACATCCGGATCGAGATGTAAGAATGAACGATCAAATTCATCCGCTTCAACTACCACCCAGTCACTTTTGCCGGATACAAAGTTGG
>QQUB01000920.1 GCA_008501835.1 Bacteroidota bacterium | reverse complement strand
ATGTTATCAATGGGTTTTCCAACGGCTATTATCTGGGTACCCTTTCTGAACCTTACCCGGTTTCGTGGTTTTGGGATGTCAGGTTTATAGTTGGTATATTGGTTTTTGTGGCCGGCGCATACATTAATTTCAGTTCGGATAATATATTGCTTGCGCTGCGGAAACCTGGCGAGAAAGATTATAAGATTCCTTATGGAGGATTATTCAAATACGTTTCATGCCCGAATCTGTTTGGAGAAATTCTCGAGTGGTTTGGATTTGCGATCATGTGCTGGAATCTTCCCGCACTTGCTTTTGCAGTCTGGACAGCAACAAACCTGATTCCCCGGGCACTCAGTCACCATCGTTGGTATTTGGCAAATTTTGATAATTATCCGGTCAGTCGTAAGGCCGTGATACCAGGTATTTTTTAAGAAAATCCACAACCTCAATATGGGACCCCTGGAAATAATTTATCGGGATGAACATTTTGTCGCCATTAATAAACCAAACGGACTTTTGGTGCACCGGACCTATATTGCAGCGAAAGAAGATATTTTTGCCATGCAATTACTTCGGGACCAGCTGGGGCAGCGGGTATATACTGTGCATCGACTGGACCGTAAAACTTCCGGGGTGTTACTATTTGCGCTAAGTACTGAAGTGGCAGCCTTGTTGCAAGAGACATTTGTATCTAAAGCCATTGAAAAAAAATACCTCGCCATTGTAAGAGGATTTTTTCCGGGAGACATGGAATTGGATTATCCACTGACGAATGATCGCGGGAAAAAACAAAATGCTCAGACGCGCTTCAAGTTGATTAAAACAACCGAAATACCGGTTCCTTTCGGGAAACATCAAACTTCGAGATACTCTCTGATTGAAGCCTATCCGCTGACGGGGCGTCAGCATCAGATCAGAAAACATTGTGCTCACCTTAATCACCCTGTAATAGGAGACCGGCCTCATGGTTGCAACAAGCAAAACAGGTTGTTTAAAGAGCGTTGGGGAATGACAAAAATGCTGCTGCATGCTGCTCAAATCAAACTCAATCATCCGGTCACAGGAACGCCTTTGGTAATTAAAGCAGACGTACCCGGGGAATTTAACAGAGTCTGTTCCTTTCTCGAGTTTAGGTAAAAAATGTGCGTTTTTGCCTTATTTGCGCCCCTTATCAGCGAATTCTCGCTAATTTTCTTTCAATTTCTTAAAAAAATGCTCATTATTGTATCTCCCTTTCAAATTATAATAATTCCTCACATGATTTACAAATGAATCTAGGACCCTTCCCTCCCTTCGTTGGTCTTTGATCACTAAACCCTCATCAAATTGGTTCGCCATTTGGTTTTAACACCAAAGAGGAATATTACCTGGTATTGCCAAAAAGTGACACCTAGTGGAAAAGAAGTCCAAAGATCATTCTTTTACTGGCCAATTATTGGACAAAGCCGGCGCTTTGATCAGGAAAGGTATGTCAAAAATGGACGACCATCCTGAGGAAAAAAACCTTGCGGATGTTGCTGAGCTCCAGAAGCAATTAAAGGACCTTGAAGCCAGGCACGAACAACTGCAAAAAGAAAAGGCTCTTCAGGATCAAATCATTTACAATATTTCAGATGGATTTTTTATCATTGACCAGGAAGGAAAAATGCTCGTGGTCAATGATGCATTATGTGTGATGACCGGGTTTAGTCGCGAGGAAATGATCAATCTGAAACCGCCATATCCCTACTGGCCTGAAGAAGAACTCGAAAACATCGGCGAGGCCTTTAGGCAAAAATTCAACAAAGAAGCTTCGAGTTTCAAACTCATTTTTAAAAGAAAAAATGAGGAACGCTTTTCTGCTATTCTTGAAACCAACGATATCGAGGATGCTGATGGGAAAATCACTCACTGTTTTGCTACCATCAGGGACCTGTCGAAATTGGAAAAAGCTTTTCAAAAAGTGGAGGAAAGCCGGCAGAAATATGAGGATTTATATGAAAGAACCTCCGATTGTATTTATAAAACGACCCCTGATGGGAAAGTCGTACGGGCAAATCCGGCACTGGTTAAAATGCTGGGTTTTGAAAGCGAGGAAGAGCTCAAAAAGGTCACTATAACAAAGGACCTTTATTTTGATCCAAATGAGCGGCAAAAGATCTTAGATGAAAAATTGGAAACCTATCGTCTTAAAAGAAAGGATGGTTCGGAAGTATGGGTGGAAGATCAGGGATATTTCACCAAAGATGAAAATGGCAAGGTGATTTTTCATGAAGGTATTCTTAGAGATATTACGGATCGGAAACGTGCCGAAGACGAATTGCGTAAGAGCGAGTTAGCACTTAGAGCTAAAAACGATTTGTTGCAGTCTATTCTCGATAGTCCAAAAGATATTTTTATTTTTTCTCTGGATACAGATTATTGCTATAAAGCATTTTCCACCTCTCATCAGTTAAGTGTGAAAAAGAATAAAGGGGTAGATATTGAGATCGGCATGAGTATCATGGAAATAAACCCTGATCCTTCCAATTGGGAAAAGGTCAAAGTTAATATTGACAGAACTCTTCAAGGGGAGCAATTGGTGTTTATTGAAAAGTATTCACATAATAATAGGTTTGAATCATATTGGGAAAATCGCTATTCACCCATTTATGCCGAAGATGGCAGTATCACCGGTTTGACCGTTTTCATGATGGATGTTTCTGCCAGAATGCTTGACCAGCAAAAACTGTCAAAAAGTGAAAAAGCACTCAAGGAAGCTCAGAAGCTTTCCAAAACAGGTAGCTGGGAAATGGATCTTCGAGATGGTTCTTTGGAGTGGTCAGAAGAACTTTACCGGATCTTTGAACTGGAAAATATAGAGAAAGAGCAGTTGTACCAGGCATTCCAAAACAGAGTCTATAAAGAAGATGCTCCTTTGCTAAATGAAAAAATCAAAAACCTGATTGAAAAGGGAGAAAGTTACGTTATCGAACATCGCATTTATACCAAAGGAGATGACCTGAAACACGTTCTCTGTAAAGGTGAGCCATTGTTTAACGAACAAGAAGAAGTAATTGGTATCAGGGGTGTAACATTGGATATTACTGAAAAGAAAGCACAGGAAAAACTCATCGAGCAAAACCTCGAAACCCTGAATCAGCAAAATAATGAGTTGCACAGGTTGATTGAATCAAATGTCAAACTTGAGAATTTCGCCTACATCGCTTCTCATGATTTAAGGTCACCCGTGCGAACCATGAATAGTTTTACGGGCCTCCTGAAATCTCGAGCAGGGAATAAACTGGATGAAGAAGAGATGAAGTTCTTGGATTTTATAGCCAAAGGGGCCAGGGACATCCAGGGGCTGATCGATGATATGCTGGCATACTCAAAAGTCAAAAGTAAAGGGTTTAATGCAACCGGGTTAAATGTTAAAGACCTGCTGCAAAACCTGCTGGCAACCTTAAGTGCAGATATCAGGGAAAATAATGCCCGGGTTTCTATTCTTGAAGTACCGGATGTTATTTGGGGAGACAGAATCAAACTATGGCAGGTTTTTCAAAACCTGATTCTCAATGCGATGAAATTCCATACCAAAGGCTCCAGCCCGGTGGTGACTATTTCAGGAGAAACCACGGAGCAGGAATGGATCTTTGAGATCCGGGACAACGGGATTGGTATTGACCCGGAATTTCATGAAAAAATCTTCGTTCTGTTCCGACAACTGAATACCAAAGACGAATTTGATGGTACCGGGCTCGGACTGGCCATCTGCAAAAAGATCATCGAACAACACAAAGGACGTATCTGGGTTGAATCGGAACCTGATCAGGGGGCTACATTCTTTTTCGCATTACCAAGGGTGTCAGACAATCATGAAACGCTTGGCATCGGTTAAGTGATCATTAATGGATAGCTGAACGATATATACTCCGGCATTGAGTTTAATACCCTCATCTCTGAGGTTGTTGATCGCCAGCGAATGTGATCCGGCCGGATATTTCCCCTGATGGACCTGCCTCACCTTTTTACCGTTAATCGAAAATATATCCATACTTACCTGTGCATTATTTGCAAGGAAAATCTCTACCATGCCCGTTTCTCTGACTGGATTGGGAAAGACATTGATGATTCGGGTTCCAAAACCTTTGTCCAAATCATCTGTAGAATCAATGACGGGATCAATGTCGAGATAAATATCAAATACTCCATGAAGATTTCCTTCAGCATCCTCGGTGAGCGGTATAATCCGGCCCTCGGCATTATCTGCTGATGCCCAGGGGTCGCCGGGAATGTCTGTATCTCCTTCAAAATAGAGTTGAGTGGTTAAAAGGCTTGCACCGGGTGCGCCAAATTTAAAGTGGATGTGTCTGGGGCGGTAACTCGATCCGTTGAGATATTTTCCCGGCAGGATGGTTTCCATGGAATAATTGCCCAGGTCGTCAGCGTTGAATTGACCTCGGTAGTCAAAGCCGACATTGTCATAGGCTCCTGCATCACTGGCCTGCCATGCATCGATGCTGGCCATAGAGATGGGAGTAGTACAATCATTGTGGTAAACAGTTCCGGTAAGGAAAAGCACGGTTCCGGCAGCTCCCTCCGGTGAGATTTTGTTCCTGACGGGGGCGTTAGGTGTATAAAAAGGACCTTCAATATCTCCCGTGGTTGGATCGCAGTTAGTGGCATTGCCCAGATTAGGAATAATAGGCATCAGGGCACCCAGGGTACCCAGCTTAAGCAGGTTTCTTCTTTTCATGGTAAGAGTATTTGGTTGTTCAATTATAAAGGCTATAAGCCTTTAGGAAGCTTACACGTTGGATTAGAAAGATTGGTTGCGTAGCGTGATTCAGAAATACTATTTTTCTAAAAAATAGTATTTCCTGCAACCAGCAACAAGTATTTATTTTTCCACTTTAGTGAAATACACCCGCTGCACATTAGTCATTTCAATTTTTCCAACTTCAAAGCCTTCCTCAATTTCTAACGCTTCTTTGGGCTCACGATTGTATACGGTTAGTTCATATAATAATTCACTTCCGATCTTTGTGTAGGAAAATGTGAAAAATTGTTTGTTAACCGTATAGGCTCCGGTAATGGTATTTCCATAAAGATGCTGGTTGATGAAAATACCATTGTCCTCATCCATGATAAACTGGTTGGCAGCCAGTGTGTCAGTCTGTATGATGTAATATTTTTTCTCAACGGGGTTCTCCTGGCCTTCAATGTGATAAACGGACGACCATTGCCAACGATTGCTGTCAGGTGTTTCCGCAATGGTCAGTTCCACTTTGGCAGGATAAAGGTTTTGGGTGCTTCCTGCACGGTAGGCCGTAAGTGTGCCTGTATAGCTTCCCAGCCAGTCTTC
>QQUB01000610.1 GCA_008501835.1 Bacteroidota bacterium | reverse complement strand
CATTGGTGGATATATGGGATATAAAAATCTTTACCAGAAGCCCAAACAGAACGAAGCAGTTGAGCAGATGTACAAAGCTCAGGAGCAGTTCGAGCGTGATTCTTTCGCTTTGGCATTGACTAACCCAGGTGGAGGTTATAGTGGTTTTCTTGACATCATCGATAACTATAAAGGTACAGCTGCTGCAAATATGGCATTGTATTATGCGGGTATCTCCTATTTGAATCTTGGAAAATTCGATGCTGCCATCGATTATCTGAAGGATTATAAACCAGCTGGTGACGTTACTCCGGTCATGAAATTTGGAGCCATGGGAGATGCTTATTCAGAACTTGCTGACATGGGCAATGCCGAGACTTACTACAAAAAAGCCGTAAGTGCAAGTGACAACGATTTTCTAACCGCTTATTACCTTAAGAAGTTGGGAATGTTTTACGAGTCACAAGGGAATTACGAAGAAGCCCTGGCCGCTTACGAAAGAATCAAAAACGAATTTCCTAAATCACCATACGGTGCTGATATCGATAAATTCATCATCCGTGCGAATAACAAAAAAGGATAATTATTTCCTTGTTAGCGCTGGTAAGATTCGCGGAAAGAAATAAATAATAACCGTAAAAAGGAAAGGTCTTCAACAAGGTCTTTCCTTTTTTTGTTAGCTTAAAATACTTCAGGATTTAATCCTTATCTGAGAAGCAAAATTCAAATAATTATGGCAAGCGCATTAAAAAACCTATCCCAATATGATGAATCAAATTTACCTGATGTATCAGGCATGAAATTTGGTATTGTAGTTGCTGACTGGCATGCAGAAATAACTCATGCACTTTACGAAGGATGTTTTGAGACCCTGGTCAAACACGGAGCTGATGAAGCGGACATTAAAACCATACAGGTTCCGGGGGCTTTTGAATTACCTACAGGAGCTAAAATGCTGCTGGCCGGAGAAAAACTAAATGCCGTAGTGTGTATTGGCTGTGTCATCCAGGGGGAGACCAAACACAACGATTATATCAATAATGCTGTGGCCATGGGGCTCACTACCCTGGGGGTGGCATCAAGTATTCCGGTAATCTATGGTGTATTGACACCAAATGATGAAGAACAGGCAAAAGATCGTGCAGGAGGTAAATATGGAAACAAAGGAGTGGAAGCTGCAGTTACTGCCATTAGGATGGCGGGCTTGAAAAAAGATCTTACAGGATCTAAATCAAGGATGGGATTTTAGCAAGTTATTATTGGTTAATTGAATAATAGATGCGAGTTCATATAATAGAAACAGGAAAGTTCAAATTGGATGGTGGAGCCATGTTCGGGGTCGTTCCCAAGAAGCTTTGGCAAAAGATAAACCCTCCGGATGAAGAAAATATGTGTACCTGGTCCATGAGATGTCTATTGGTAGAAACGGATGATCGTAAAATCCTCGTCGATACCGGTATGGGAGATAAGCAGGGCGAAAAGTTTCGTTCTCATTTTCATCCACATGGAGAAGACAGCCTGGTCGGAAGCCTTCGAAAAAGAGGATTCACACAGGAGGATATTACAGATGTTTTTCTTACTCATTTACATTTTGATCACGTCGGAGGTGCCGTGAAGTATGATGAAGGTGGGAATCTTGTACCAACTTTTCCCAATGCAACCTATTGGTCCAATGAGCGTCATTACCACTGGGCTGTGAATCCCAATCCAAGAGAAAGAGCTTCTTTTCTGAAGGAAAATTTTGTCCCTCTTCAGGAAGCAGGAGTACTCAGGTTTATTGAGGTGTCTGATACAGATGTTTCCTGGATACCGGGCATTGATGTCAGGTTCGTTTATGGACATACGGAGGCTATGATGTTGCCGATAATCCGTGGTAAGCATAAAACGATGGTTTATTGTGCGGACCTCGTTCCTTCATCTGGGCATTTAGGGGCTCCTTATGTAATGAGTTATGACCTTCGTCCGTTAAAAACTATGGAAGAAAAGGACCGTTTGCTTCGGGAAGCCCTTGAAGAGGATTATCTGCTTTTTTTTGAGCATGATCCCACCGTAGGTTGTATCGTTCCTGTAAAAAATGAGCGTGGCAGAATAGCCATTGGTGATATTGCGGAAATCGACGGTGCGGAGCTTTGACAGGATAGGGCATTATAATGGGGCATAATTCCCGTATTTTATTACATTTGCCTTCGGTTAGTTTTGATAAGTAAATCAAGTTCCTGGTTACAGGTTTCAAGTTGCTGGTATGACAAATACTATCAAAATTCCAATTATTGAGAAGATAGCTCGAGGCAGTATCATGGTTAGTTCGCCAAAAAACGATAACCAAAAACAAGTAACTAGAAACCAGCAACCGAAATAAATAACTTATGCAATTTTTATATCCAACATTTTTGTTTGCATTGGCGGCACTGGCCATTCCAATTATCATCCACCTGTTTTATTTCAGGAGGTTCAAAAAGGAGTATTTCACCAATGTACGCTTTTTGAAAGAAGTAAAGGAAGAGACCAGCGCCCGTTCCAAACTGAGAAATTTGTTGGTTTTGCTCATGCGCTTATTGGCAGTGGCATTTTTGGTTTTTGCCTTCGCCCAGCCATTTATCCCTGCCAAAAATGCTGAAGTTAAAAAGGGGTCAAAAGCTATCAGCTTGTTCGTAGATAACTCGTTCAGTATGAAGGCTCTTAGTAGCGATGTGCCCTTGATCGAAAAGGCGAAGCAAAGGGCGCGGGAAATTGTTGAAGCCTATCCGCCGGATGCCAGATTTCAGATACTGACCAATGATTTTGAAGGACGACACCAAAGGCTTTACAGTCAGGACGAGGCCCTCGGACTGCTGGAAGAGATTAAGATTTCTCCTGCGGTAAAAAATCTTTCTTCAGTCACTTCCAGACAAAAACAAACCCTTAACTCAGGGGATGCAGATAATAAAACCATTTATCTGCTTTCCGATTTTCAAAAAAATATCACTGATCTTCAAAATGAAGCAGATACAACAGTAGAGTTGAACCTTTTGCCACTTCAGGCGGTGAGAGAGAACAATATTGGAATTGATTCTGCCTGGTTTGAAGCACCTGTTCAAATGTTGAATCAATTGAATAAAATGCTTGTCAGGGTCCGAAATTATACGAATGAGGATGCTGAAAATGTTCGTCTGTCCATGTTGTATCAGGGAGAGAATAAACCTGCAGGAACATTGAATATCCCAGCACAATCTTTTTTGGTTGATACGATTAACCTCACTGTTTTGCAGCCTGGTTGGCAGCAGGTTACCTTGAATATTTCAGATTATCCTATTCAGTTTGATGATGATTATTTTGTAGACTTCCTGGTTGCTGAGCAGATTAATGTTTTGGCTATAAATGATGCAAGGCCAAACCAAAACCTGGAAGCTGCATTTCGCGGTTTTGGCAATTATGTTTTAACCAATGCCACTTCAGGACAGCTGGACTATTCCAGGATGTCTGGCTACCAATTGATAGTTTTAAATGAACTTACAGCAGTTTCAACAGGTCTTGCCTTTGAACTCCAGCAGTTTGTTAAAAATGGCGGAAACCTGGTGGTTTTTCCTAACCGAAATGCCAATATTCAGTCCTACAGGGATTTCTTGACAGGCTTTCCGGCAGATGAATTGGAGAGATTTGAGGAAGGAGAAAAGCAGGTAAGTTATATCAATACGGATGAATTTGTATTTAATGATGTCTTTGAAAATAGATCAGCCAATTTGAAACTGCCATCTACTTTGGGAAGTTTTAAGTTGTCAAGGTTTCAAAGCAGAAAGGCAGAACAACTCTTGACTTATCGGGATGGAGAACCCTACCTGGCTAAATTTCAGGTGGAGCAGGGGAATTTGTATCTCTGTGCTGCTCCATTGAATACAGACTTCAATGACCTGGTTCGAAATGGAGAAATTTTCATTCCACTACTTTATAAAACAGCCATTTCTTCCGGACAAACCCGACCTGTTGCTTATACCATCGGCCGAGATGACCAGATCGAATATCCTGTGAGTCAGACAATTGGTAATGAAACGGTGTATAAACTCAAGGGGCAGGCGGAGGAATTTATTCCCGAGCAGCGGATCATTGGAGCCAAAGCTATTTTGGGTGTGCATCAGCAGATTCCCGAGGCAGGGTTTTATGAATTGTTCCTGAATCCCGGTGAGCAGTTATATCAATATGCGTTCAATTACGATCGTCAGGAATCTGACCTGGCCTATTTCAGTTCAGGAGATTTGCAAAATCTCGTCGGCCCGGAAACAACAATCATTGACATTAGTGACGGGGCCTACCTAACCCAAACTATTGAAGAAAGGAGTCAGGGAATTGTTTTGTGGCGTTGGTGTATTGTGGCGGCTTTGATTTTCCTTGGTGTGGAAGTTTTATTGCTCAGGTTCTGGCAGGTTTAACCTTTTGTTTTAATCAGTCCACAGTTTGTGCGGGTTTCCATATCTTATTATTGGTCGAAAAGGTGTCATTTAAGAACACTGACTAATATAACGCTTTGGCCAGAGTCAAAACTTCCTTTATTTCATTGATCGGAATGTCCTGAGCAACATCAATGGGCAGTATCTTCATTTTGGCACGGTTTCCCTGTACCAGTGAAGGATGGTCGATCTGACCTCCCTTGACGACCAGCAGATAAGGAGCTTCTGAAACTTTATCTTTCCACAAATAACAGAAAGGTTTTCCTCTGTAGCAAAAACAAGGCATTCTGTATTTCCATGCTTCAGTGATTTCCTGATCAAAATTTATAATTATATGCCTGAGTGCCATGAAAACACTCCTTTCGGGTTCAGCCTTGTTTAAATAGAAATTGTTTAGATCTTCCAGCATGACGGATGGTTGTTAAGAAATACTATTTTTCGAAAAAATAGTATTTCTGTGGCTAGTAAGGAATCCACTAATCTGCTTTCCTGAGTTAGTAGGCAAATGACCTAATGAATTTTGAAGATAACTCCATCGGGTTATTCATAAATAAACCCCATTCCTGAATTCATGGCTCTACAGCTCCTCTTCCAGTTCGAAATAAGCTTTGACCATATTTTTGGCGGGAAGGGAAACAAATTTAAAAGTTAGCACGCTTTTCTTTTTCTGTTTTATTTTAAACATGTCGAGAGTGTTGGCAAATGCCTCAATGGGCAGGTGAGCAACTATATATTTACCTTCTTTATTGTAAACTGGTTTTTGATTGCGTCTGGGATCATTTTCATAAAAAAAATTGATCCTTGCGGAGGTCACGGTTGAACCGCCTTCCGCAGGTTCACCTTTCAGATTGATCTGAAGGCTTTGAACAGGATTTGATTTACTTTTTATAAATGCCGAAACACCATTGGTAACAG
>QQUB01000823.1 GCA_008501835.1 Bacteroidota bacterium | reverse complement strand
GAAAAAGAGTTTGATATCCAGAGGACCTGAAGCTGAAAAACGGTTGTTATCAGATCTTGAAAGATTTAAAACAGGTGGTCTGGCAGACCATTTGATTGAAACCGAAAGTGGTCTGAAATTGTTCTTCCATAAAAAGACTGATGCCTATAAACCCAAAACCGGAGACAAAGTAAGTGTTAACTATGTCGGCGCCCTTATGTCGGGACAGGTATTTAATAATTCCTTTGAATCAGGAGAACCCTTTGAATTCGTGATAGGTGAGCAAAGAGTTATTGAAGGCTGGGAGGAAATCTTTACAGAGATATCAGAGCATTCCTCTTTTACTTTAATTGTACCTTCTGAAATGGGCTATGGGGCTTCAGGAGAACCGGGAAAAATTCCCGAAAACGCAGATTTGATTTTTTACATTGAATTAGAAAAAATAAATTAATTAGCTATGACTTCCGATCAATTAAAGGAGTTGAAAAACCGTTTGGACTTGTTAGGGAGGTATCTTTGACGTCCCTGAACGGAAATTACAGATTGAAGATAAAGAACAGCTTTCGCTGAACCCCAATTTTTGGGATGATCCAAAAGAAGCTGAACGGATCCTCAAGGAATTAAAGGTTCATAAGAACTGGGTGTCGAAATACGATGAAGTGGCAACACTTATCGACGATACCGAAGTGCTCTATGAATACTATAAAGAGGGGGAGGCTACCGAGGAAGAAGTGGATGAACATTATTCCGGAGCTATTGAAGCCATTGAAGATGCTGAATTCAGATCTACCTTAAACCGACCAGAGGATGAACTTGGGGTTATCCTCGAAGTCAATGCCGGGGCAGGAGGTACGGAAGCTTGTGACTGGGCTGCTATGCTTTTAAGAATGTATAAGCGCTACGGAGAAAGGCAGGGATTCAAGGTGTCAACCCTCAATCTTCAGGATGGAGATGTGGCCGGGATTAAATCAGGGGAAATTGAAATTCAGGGTGATTTTGCCTACGGAATGCTTAAAGGTGAGAACGGGGTACATCGTCTGGTAAGGATTTCTCCTTTTAATGCCCAGGGTAAAAGAATGACTTCTTTTGCTTCTGTCTTTGTACACCCCAGGGTGGATTCCTCTATTGAGGTAGAGATCAATCCTGCCGATTTGAGTTGGGATACGTTTCGTTCAAGTGGTGCGGGAGGACAGCATGTTAATAAAACGGAATCGGCTGTTCGTGTAAGGCACTTGCCATCAGGCATTGTTGTGGAATGTCAAAAAGAACGTTCTCAGCATATGAACAGGGAACATGCATTAAATATGCTGAAGTCCAGGTTATATGAGGCTGAGCTGGAGAAGCAAAGGGCCGAGAAGGATAAAGTAGAGTCCGGAAAGATGAAAAACGAATGGGGCTCCCAAATCCGTTCTTATGTTCTTGATGATCGTTGGGTAAAGGACCTTAGGACGAATTTTAAACTTAATAATCCTGATAAGGTTCTCGATGGGGAGATAGACGGATTCCTTAAGGCGTTCTTAATGCATCATGAGGATTAAGCCACAATAATTAGACAGAGAAAATAAAGGGAACTGGACTCGATGTTCAGCTCCCTTTGTTTTTTATCACTCTTAGTTATTTTAAGACTGTGTCTTGAAATGGATATCTTGTTGTCTTCAGACAACCGAAAAAACTACAATCGTCTGAAGACGAGCGCGATATGGGTTTGAAGTTGGAAACTTCAAACAACTGATTTTAACTTATTTTTCATGCTCTATAATTCTCGGTAAGAAAATTTTAGCTCAATGAATTTTGTCCATTACACCCTAAATTATAGCCGTTTGTATTACTTTATCAACAAGGCCCACATTTAGTCAGTTACGATCAGTTTTTTATTTAACATCCCAATATCATTGACCAACTGAACTTGATAAATTCCTGCAGGAAGATCAAGGTCGAAACTGGATTTTCCAATTTGTACCTGTTGTTTTTCAATCACTTTTCCTTCCATGTTCATGATCAGCAAAGTTGCATTTTCCAGGTTATGCTCAATAATGAAACTGCCTTCAGAAGGGTTTGGAAAGACCGCTAAACGGATTTCATTTTCAATGTTATTCAGTCCTACGTTTAGGCCGGTTATGTTCACATTATCCAGGTAAAAGTTATTTCCCCAGCCATTGATGGCGACAAACCTAATATTGATGACCTCCCCGATGTACTCACTAATATCCAGGATATTATCTGTGGCCCAGTCGTTGCAATCAGCTGGTTGCCACCAGTCTTGTTGGTTTTCTACCGTGGTCAGATCTGTTCCAAAGGCATAAAATAATTCCGTCCAGGTCTGCCCACAATCCGTTGAAATATCTATTCTCAAACCATCTTCATAACCGCCTCCCCAGCGGGCATAGGCATAATCATAATGCAACATAGCCTCCGTCATATTGGTCAGATCGATATTTGGACTGATAAGTTCTGCTTCATGGCCTGGTTGGTTTATACCAAAATGGTCGACATACATGGCTGTTCCGCTAACACAATCAGGGCCATTGTCTATTTGGATTTCATTCCAGTTGAATGAATTGTTCTCGTTGTGTAAAATCCAATATTCGTTCAGGCCGGATTCAAAGTCTTCTGCAAAGTCCTGAGCCTCTTCAATATGATCTTCGAAAATGATAAAATCCGTGTAGGTTTGAGTACTGGTTCCAAATTCGTCGGTGACTGTAAGACTTACCTCATATTGGCCAGGTTCTGAATATGCGACAAGCGGATTTTGTTCCATAGAAGTCGAAGGATTTCCTCCCGGAAAAGACCATTGCCAACTGGCACTTTCACCGTACAGTATGGAATGATCAACAAAATGAACACTTTTATCAAAGCAGTTCAACTTTATTTTATCAACTGAAATTTGAGCAATGGGATTTGATGTCTCATAGAGATCTACTTCGTAAACACTGCGATTGGTGGCATTTCTCAATTTATTCCCCCAATAATATGGTACCAGTTTGGTGGAGTGTGTGCTTAAAGGGAGGTTATTATTGAATAACTCCCAATCGGTCATTGTGTTGTTCTTATATAAAACAGCTCTTCTGGTGCCCAGGTAAACACCTCCATCTGTACCTTTTTGATGAACGATATTGGTTATCGCTTCTCCATCAAGGGCTGGAGTTGTAATATTTGTCCAGGAAGTCCCTCCGTCCTCGGATTTGAATACTCTGTATCCATCAAGGTCAGTATCTCCGTATTGAGAAGTTCTTGCCGCCCAAATGATATCCGGATTATTGCTGCTGGCAGTTATATCCCATGGCACCCATTCATTACCGTTTAATATGGAAGAGGGAGGAGTGATCTCAGTCCAGGTTGCTCCACTATCGTTGGTCCTCCATATTTTTTTGGCTCCCCACCAGTCTTGCCAGGTAGTTAGGTAAATAGTTTGTGGGTCAGTCCACGGGATGTCAATGGCAGTCACTTTATGACCAAAATCATGAATGGTTTCAAAAGTTTTTCCATTATTGTCAGTTTTTACAAGTTCTGTTCCGTGACCTACATAGACAGTGTTATAGAATCTGGGGTCAAAAGCCATGTCGCTGGATTCTCCGGTTATATAGGAACTGTTGGGCAAAAGGTCAAATTCAAAATGTCCAAAATTTACTTCTCTGTCCCCGGTCAGAATTCTCCCTTCCCGGTCATCATAAGCAAGCCGGTTATTTCCCTGATTGACAAACCCTCTCACGCCATCGCCTCCTCCTGTACAGATCCATCCGTTTATGTAGGTGTCTTCATCTTTTAGCAGCGTGCCATTATGGTAAGCGCCACCAAGCATTACATTGCCATGAAAACTGGCTCCAAATCCCCAAAAATCACTTCCGGCTATGCCAAACATTTGTTTGGTGAAAGTATTACCATCATCATGAGATACAAAGATTCCTCCATCACAAGCTGCCCATATCTCATTTTCATAATAACGAATATCATGGATGTCCGCATGAACATATCCCGGTTCAGCTGGCTCTGACCATTTGGCAGGACAGGTAAAGGTGTAACCTCCGTCGGTTGATATCCACTGATTTACGCCGGCGACGTGAACTTTATCGGCATTTTCGGGGTCAACGGCGAGAGCCAGGTCGTAGTAATACTGACCCCCATCATCCAGCCCATTTTTATCCCAGCCCATCATGTTGATATTGTCCTCTGCAGGTTCACCGCCAGGTTGGTCGCCACAACAACGGAAAACCCAGGTGTCTCCGGCATCTTCACTTACATAAACACCATAAAGGCCACTGCCTCCATTCACCGCTCCGGTAGCCAGTGCATAAATCATATCAGGTGCAGCGGGGGTAACGGCAATTTCTGTTCTTTTTTGTTCTGCTCCTCCAGGAGGAAATGGCCATCCGTTATTAGGTGAGTTGGTGAAGGTATCACCTCCATCAACAGATTTGTGGAATTCTGTTCGATCCCCAATTTGTTTTACAACATAAATCGTGTCGCTGTGTGTAGGGTGAAATTCTAGTTCCTGAAAGTTTCCGGTAAGTATCGTTTCCCAGGATTCACCGGCATCAAAGGTCCTGTACAATCCCTGATTGGAGGTGACATACAGGATTTCGTTTGACGCTGGATGGGTTACAATATCCTTAATGTTATGATTTTGTTCCGAAAAAACACCACCCAAAGTGTACCAGGTACTCCCGCCATCATCGGTTTTGAAGAGGTTTCCAGAAGCTCCAAAATATACGATACTCGGGTCCGTTGGGTCTATTTCCAGGGCTACTATACTTCCAATAATTAAATGTTGTGTAAGCAGGTCCCAGTTTTGTCCGGCATCAATCGTTTTCCAGACTCCTGCCGTTGCAGTTCCTGCATAAAGTACAGCAGTATCAGAAACTGAACGTTCAACTGTATAGACATGAGCTGCTCCGGGTGCATAACTTCTTCCGGCTGCATCAATGTCAAAATCAAATGGACCAATACATTCCCATTCAGATTCGGGTGATCGAAACATATTGGTTGTCAAAGATTTCTCAATGTATGCCTGAATGTTATTGCGGTTTTTGTCCATTTGGTCAGCGCCATAGGGAAGTAACTGATCACTTCTTGAAATGGAGCGCAACCATCGTTTGTAATATTGTGTGTGTGCATTTTTGACAAACTCATGTGTCTTATAGTATGCTTCATATGCCTGAATTACTGAACTGATATCCTCGGAATCATTGTACATCAGTTGTACCCACTCAGGGGTAGATTCCTTTACGGAGTAGCGTTGTTCAGTTTGTGCGTCGAGCTTTGAAATGTAAAGAATTGCAAGGCAGGAAATTAGTAAGACTTTCTTCATTATTATCCAAATTTTCTTTAGGCCGCAAGATA